>CALCPB010000868.1 GCA_937897665.1 uncultured Halomicronema sp.
GAGGAAAGTTGTCAATTTGGAACCGGCCCGATAGCATGGGCTTAAGTTACAAAAGTTAACACTGCTGCTTCGCCTTGCCGAGGTGTGCCTAGAGTTTCTCTATAACGGTGGTTTAGATTTATGCCTTACGCTTTAGATACGGCTCAAATCCTGGCGGAACAGTCAGTCTCCTCCTTTTTTCAGACTTGTGAAGGTGACTGGTGTTCCAAGCGTCGTTACTACACCCTCAAAAGCGGTGACGTGCAGGAGGTGGTGAGCTATCTCAACATTCGCTTTTTAGCTTTCGGTAATGAAGCTTTGCTGCAGCTCCAGCAGCTGCACGAACTGCCAGCAGATGCCCCCTTTGTTTGTGGCGCTCAGGTGACCTGGGAAAGCAATTATGTGCACACCGGTAGGAAGCCAGTAGAGGGCTCAACGCTGTTTGGCGTTAAGGGGGCAACGCTGTATCGCGATCGCGGTTTTTCGACCACGAAGCCCGTCACCGCTGACTTTGTGTTTCGGGAGCCCCGCACAATGATTTTGAAAACGGCCTATGACGGCTCCAGCTTTGAAGAGGAGATCAAGCTGATTGGCGATCGCACCCGCACCCGACAAACCATCATCTCCCGCGCTGGGGAAGAGATCATGATTGGTCAGTATCTGGAGCAACGTTGTTGATCAGCGTTGCTGGTTGACGGCATTCGGTCATGCGAGTCGAGGCGGGGCCTGCCACCGAACCATCGGTGAGCTACCGGGTGGGATAGACTGCATTAACAGCTAGCCGTTGCCCTAGTGGGTGGCGGCCCCGCTGGCTAGTTTGCCAGCCGCCAGCCGGTCAGACTAGCCCTTTGAACTTTAGGCTGGCAGCGGGCTCCGGCCCCGCAATCTCTGTCCCGTTTGAATTTATGGTGCTCAAAGCTATTCTGCTTGGATTTGACGGCGTTGTCATCAAAGACATCGGTTTGCGAGAACGTCTGATTGACAACATTCTGATTGCTGAAAACCTGCGGCCTAACTCTGCGGAGTATGCCGAGGTCTGCGCCGGTCGTAGCGATCGCGCTTGTTTAGACCAGCTGCTGACTCGCCGTGGTCGAGTCACCACCCCCGCCCTGTTGGATAAGCTGCAGGCGCAAAAGGCCCAGGCTCATATTCAGCAGCTAGCCGAGTTGCCGCAGTTGCCGATTTATCCGGGGTTGTCCGATTTACTCTACAAAGTGAAAACGGCGGCTTTGCCGTTGGCTCTGGTGGCGAATACAGCCAAAGTTGAAGTGGATTGGATCTTAGCCCAGGCCCAGCTGACCGAATATTTCTCGGTGATCGTGACGGCTCAAGACCTCGAGTTAGCCGCCGAGAAGCCCGCCCCTCAGGGCTACGAACTGGCGATCTCGCGCTTGAATGAGCAGCGCCCGGAGCTGGGTCTCCAGCCAGAGAACTGTTTGGCGGTCGAAGCTCGCTATGCCGGTATTACGGCTGCCCAAAGCGCTCAGGTGCCGGTCGTCGGGGTAGCTCACTATCACCCCTATCGTATGGTGCAGCGACGGGCCAACTGGGTGGTTGATTACCTCAATGAGATCGACTTTGACTGGATTCGTGAGGGCTACAGCAAAATGCAGAATGCGGAGGTCGGCCAGCGGAATTGACAGGCTGAAGAGAAGACATGATCAGCCCGTCGCCAAACAGCCCCTCGTCTCGAAGATGGACACCAGAATTGGCAAGAGAGTGCAAAAGTCACCTAGTCACCGCCGGTCTGGCCGTGTCTCATGCTAACGGCAAACGTGGCTGGGCTGGGGCATGGGTTAATCAGAAAGTCCTGAGCCACTCTCGCTTTAGAAAGGGGGCGATCGCCGATAGGCATTAGCGGGTGTCAGTTTATGGCTGATCTAAACTGCCTAAGTTGACATCTTCCGGCGTCTGAGCATGACCATTGCTGCCGAGACGATGACGGACATCGTCGATCGCGGAGTTGAGCTGAGCAATTTTATCTTCTAAACCACGTCGCGCTAGCTCCATCTCTTCATCAGAAGGGGGGAGGGCATCGCCCTCGCCCATATCGGCTCGGTCAAGGGCATCCTCTGGGCTCAAACGGGCGCGATTGCGCGATGCGGTCACCGCCCCGACAACGCCGCCGATCACCCCGCCAAAGAGCGCGCCGAGTAAAAAACCGCTGCCAAAGTTGTCTTGTTGACTCATGGTGATTCGCAAAAATTCGTCTAAATCAGCCGGGCAAAATCGGCTGGCATGGCTCTATTGTTGCTGATCTTGGGCAATCGCAACGACTATTGCCAAAAGCTTACCTTAAGTCAGTGGCCACGATGGCTACGTACCAAAGGTGCGATCGCCCGCATCGCCCAACCCTGGAACGATATAGCCGTTTTCGTCTAACCCCTCATCAATGATGGCAGCGTAAATTGTCAAGGCCGGATACGCCTCGGCCAGCTTTTGTAGGGCGATCGGCGAGGCGACAATTGCCACCACGCGCACATTGTCTGGCTGAATACCGCGCTCCAGCAGATCAGCCATCGCGGCCAACATCGTACCGCCAGTGGCCAACATAGGCTCGCTGATTAGCACTCGGGTTTCTGGCGCTAAGGTCGCGGGCAGCTTGTTGAGATAGCAGGTCGCTTCTAGCGTTTCTTCATTACGCACAAACCCAACATGGTAAACCGAGGCCAGAGGCAGCACCGACTGCGCCCCTTCCATCAAGGCCAGCCCTGCCCGCAAAATCGGGATGATCACCATCGGCACTTCAGGATTGACGAAGGTGGCCGGACAGGGCGCGAGGGGTGTCGTGATTGTGGTGTCGAAGGTCGGTAACCACTCGCGCGCCGCTTCGTAAGTCAGCCAGCGGCCCAGCTCTGTCATGGCGGTGCGAAACAGTGACGAGGGCGTATTGGCATCGCGGGCGACTCCTAACCAGTGCTTAACGAGGGGATGAGGAGGGACAAAAACACGGAGTTGCAGAGCCATAGAGCTGTCACGGCACAAAGGTCTGGATCATAATACTCCCTCACGTGAGCGATCTGATGTTAGGAGATGACTCCGAATGAGAGCAGTTACGACTGCATAGCGGTAACAGCGATTCATCAAGACTGAAAGTTCTGATAAATCGCCTGGTTGGGCCAATTGCGATTAGCCCAATACACCGCCAGAGTTGACCTTAGTGCGTCACGCTCGACGATGACATATCTGACGATAATCAGGATTTTCGGCTGAGCAACATTGTTGAACATCGGGGTGAAATGGCAGGATCAACGGGTTCCTCTCCCCAACAGGCTGCAAGCAATGCCGAAACTCAGGCACTTTGACCAGAGCCGTCGCACGCTGTTACGGATCACGCCCCCGATGCTGGCCTCCTTCTTCGTCGCCACCTGCAGCCGTCGCTTTGCCAACTCGGCACTGCCGGCAGCCAGCAAAGACACCTCAGATCTCAGCGTCTCGCCATCCCCCGTTTTATCGCCCACTCCCACCTGTGGTGATGAGGCGGTCACCCCAGCTCAAACGGCGGGGCCGTTTTAAACGCCTGATTCGCCCGAGCGTACCTCTATATTAGAACCAGGCATGGTCGGAAC
>CALCPB010000869.1 GCA_937897665.1 uncultured Halomicronema sp.
GAGGCTAACCCTCAGAAAATTACAATTTGTACCCGCGTCATTGATAACGGTGTAACCATTAGCATCAGCGACAATGGTAAAGGGATAGATAACGAAACCTGTCACAAAATCTTTGATCGTACCTTCACCACAAAGCCTGTGGGCAAAGGGACAGGGCTAGGGTTGGCCATTGCCCGCCAGGTGATTGAGGAAAACCATGGGGGGCACCTGAGTGTAGACTCCTGCTTGGGACAAGGGACAGAATTTGTTATCCATTTGCCGGTGATAAGATATTAGTAGTCCTGTATGAAGTGGCCTGAGCGCAAAGATATGATTGCGATCGCACAATCCCTACCAGACGGCTCAGTGGCAACCATTCCCATGAACTGGGCGGAGTACACGCAGCTGATTGCCACCCGAGGCAATCAAAGTATTCCGCGTCTCAAATATGCCAATGGCCATTTAACCCTCAAGATGCCCACATTCGAGCATGGACAGTTAGATGCGATTGTTGCTGATTTGATTGTTGCTATTCTCAATCAGCAGTTGCGCGATTACATCCGCACCACACCCGTTACCCTACAAATTCCTGAACAAGCAGGTATTGAACCCGCTCATTACTTCTGGCTGAGTAACTGGGAAGCTGTCAATGGCAAACGTCGCATTGACCTGCCAACCGATCCGCCGCCTGATATTGTCGTTGAAGTCGATGTCACCAACTTTACGAATATCGCTGACTATAAACCTTTCAATGTGGCTGAAGTATGGTTAATTCGAGAAGATACCCTAGCCATCTTCACTTTAGCTTCCGAAGATTATATCCAGACCGATTCTAGTCAGTTTTTTCCTGATATTGCTATACCCGCGTTATATCAGCAAGTGATTGCAGTAATTGCAGAGGGTGCTAGCCCTCCAAGGGCAATTCGTTCTGTTATCTAAGGCGATTCCCATGACAGTCTGGACCACCTGGCAAGATTATAAGAACGCCCAGCAAGAGGTTGAGCTACCTGCCAACACGGTAGCCCATATTCCAGTCAAAATTCGCTATGTGGATATCGGCACTGACCAAACAGGCACCATTTTGCTGATGCATGGGATTCCCACCTGGGGCTATCTTTACCATGCGGTGATTCCGCCTTTGGTGGAGGCAGGGTATCGCGTGATTGCACCAGATTTTCTGGGTCACGGTTGGTCAGATAGACGCGATCGCTTTGACCGTTCGTTTCAAGATCAGGCCAAAATGATTGTGGCTCTTTTGCAGGCATTGAACCTATCTCAGGCGCATATTGTCGGTCACGATACCGGCGGAGCCGTTGCCCTAATTTTAGCCATCGAACATCCTCAGGTGGTAAACCAGCTAGTAATTACCAACTCCGTCTGCTACGACCGATTTGATGATGACATGCTTGATTTTGGTCATCCCCTACGGTGGAAACCACGACCGATTGAAGAGTTAGTAACAGCCCTAGAAGAAAGTTTGGCCATGGGTCTGTCTCGCCCTGAGCGACTGACAGCTGACTTTCGATCAGGCATTATTGCTCCCTGGGCCAGTGAAGAAGGCAAACTTAGCTTGCTGCGTAATGCTTCGGCCCTGAATGCCAATCAAACCATGGCCCTTGTTGATCGCCACGGGAAAATATCCGCACCCACGATGATTCTCTGGGGTATGGACGACCCCTGGCAAAAAGCCGAGGATGGCAAACAGCTGGCAACAGAAATTCCCGAAGCCGTATTTAAGCCGATTGAAAATGCATCCCACTGGATACAGCAGGATGCACCAGGAGAGTTTGTGGATGCGTTGTTAAAGTTTTTCTGGTGAGACATGGATTGAGTAAACAGCAGGGGAATAGTATAGTTGTATAGTTAAAACTCGAGCCGAACAGGCTGGAGATGACTTAAATTTCGAATGCTCTACCCAATTCCTCTATGGCGAGGATATTCGTAATAAGATTCCCACTTTTACTTCTGATGACTGGATACAGTGGGCAATAAAGGTACCTCAGTCAAGCCACTTAGAAAAGCAGCTTGTGAGACCAAAGATAGAATCAAGCAGACTCTGGATGTAGAGTGATATGGCAGTCGAACAATTCTGATGTGGCAGATTGACCAAAGCTGCTCGGGTGGGTATATAAAGGTACCGGCAACCCCTAAGCAGGGCCGATAGACTGAAAGTTGGCAGTGTAGTACAGCAATCCCTCTAATTAGACATTTGCTACTATTGTAAAAGGTAAATCTGGTTGACTAATGACTCTAGCAATTGCCCTTGAACCTGCACCTATAGAGATGGATGCCCATGGGGCTGTACGAGTTGCTAAAACTCGTGTCACCTTGGATACCGTTGTAACGGCTTTTCTTGAAGGGTGTACATCTGAGGAAATAGGGGAGCAATATACATCGCTAGAGCTATCAGATATTTATCTAGTTATTGGTTACTACCTTAGACATCGGGATGAGGTAAATGCTTACTTGGCAGAGCGGCAACGTCAGGCGAATGCGATTCAACAGGAAGCCGAACGACGATTTAACCCAGTTGGAATCCGTGAACGCTTGCTTTCTAGACAGAGTCAGGCTAAGTAGCTAAAAATGATTAAGTTTTTGGCTGACGAAAATTTTAACAATCAGATTGTAAGAGGCGTTCTTCGTCAAAATCCAAATATTGATATTGTTCGTGTTCAAGATGTCGGATTGAAAGGGGCAGATGACCCGGATGTATTATCTTGGGCTGCCCAAGAGAAACGAATTGTCTTAACTCATGATGTTGCTACGATGATAACGTTTGCTTACGAACGTCTTCAGGCAGGTTTGCCAATGCTTGGATTGTTTGAAGTTAAGCGGCGTGTGCCGGTAGGGTTAGTCATAGAGGAGATTATTTTAATTGCAGAGTGTAGTCTTGAGGGAGAGTGGGAAGGGCAGGTGAGATTTTTACCTCTCAGATGAGACTATGGAAGTGTGGCACGTGCAAATCTGCGGACATGTCCGTCAGATTCAGTTATCAATCTAGCACCTGAATCGCATCCCCTGCTTTGACAACGCCTTCTACCAAAACAGCGCCATACACGCCTGCAAATCCTTCGTGGGCCTTACTCACATGTTTAATAATCTCAGAATTTGCTTCAGACGTATCCGGATCGAGGGTAATCATTTTGCAACGAGGATCTCGTTCGAGCACGTTGATCTCTAGCATATCGCCAATCTTTAGGCGTTTGCCTATTAGCTCAGTTTCATAGGGCTTATCTTCGTTCCAGTTCACATAGAGATTGGATCGAAAGCGACGCTTGTCAATTTCCATCTCCAACTCTTGCGTGAGCAGATCGCATAGCTGTAGAGAAAACAAAGTTAGGGGTCGACAGGCATACTGGCCTCTCTGGGTAAACTTCAGACTCAAAGTCTGATCATCGGTAAATGCTTTGAGATGCTCTAAAAATGAACCGTCTCCAAGACTATAGATTTCCCCGTCAGGTGCTTCTACCTCGACTGCAAATTGTTCTGTCTCTGGATACAGCGGGTTAATACCAGGAGCCATCCCCTGGGCGGCGGCCAGATGTTCAGGTTTGAGGGTAGCTTCCTGATTTTTATAGCGGGGCCGAAAGAGCAGCAATGATTCTTGTTCGCGGGCGGTGTG
>CALCPB010000870.1 GCA_937897665.1 uncultured Halomicronema sp.
AAAGGCGCGGCTGTTTTGTCCAGACAGTTCGTCGCTCGACTTTCAATTTATGTTAAACCCGTACAAGCTGCAATTTAAGGAAGCGGTCAAAGTGGGCGAGTCGGAGTCGGCGCGTACCGAAAGTGGTCGCCCCAAGGTGAGTTTTGAATACCCCAAAGCGCGATCGCTGCGGCTGAAAAAAGTGATGTTTGACACCTACGAATCGGGTGAAGACATTATGGCGGTGTATATCGATCCGCTGCGGCAGTCGGTGCAGTTTCAAGGCTATTCCACTGGGGACACTTACCTGCCGCGTCCGCCCATCTATAAATTTATTTGGGGCGATAAAGACTACATCACCTGCTTCGTCGAAAAGCTCGACTACAAACTCACAATGTTCCTCGCCAATGGCACGCCGGTGCGGGCAGAAGTGAATCTTTCGCTCAAGGAAGTGGATGATTCTTTTTTATCTTCTGAGGCGCGAAGTTATGACGCCGAGCTGTTTGGCGATCGCGATACGCGCACTCAACCGCCCGCTGCGATTTCCGTCTCAGAGGCCAACGAATATTATTTGGCTGACCTCAAGGAGCAATGTGAATCGGGAACTGATGAAGCCGAAGCAAAACGCGAAGAGGCCCAAGAAAATTATGACCCTGAGGGCAAAGTTCAGCTGTTTAAACATTCCAATAAACAAGGCGGCAGTGCCGAGTTTGGTGAAGGCGAATTCGATCGCGGTGATCTCGGCGATTTGGGCAATAACAACATGACGTCTTTTTTTGTACCTGCCGGTTATCGCGTCACTTTTTACGAAGACTCTAACTTCAGTGGCACCAGTGTTTCAGCGGTAGGTGAGATCTATATAGCCAATGTCAGAGACGATTCTCGGTACGATCGCTTCAACGATAAGCTGTCGAGTTTGGTGGTGACGGTGGATGAAGACGCAAAGGATCGATATGACGAGCTGATGGCAGAGGCCGATGCCTTAGAATCAGGTGCTCAAGCGGCCTGTGATGAATATCAGGAGCGTCAGGATTGGTATGGCTAATCGGTAAACCTCACCGCCTGCGGCACCTCTCCTTCTCTTTGGCGTAGCCTGCCCAGAGGGCTTAGGAGAGGCTCACCTAAAGTTTGTTCAGGGATTTGCCTCAAATGAGACAAGAACTCCGGTTCCTCTCCTTAGTAAGGAGAGGCTAGGTGAGGTTCTACAGCCCTTTGAACAGGGTGTAGTGACCTTTGAGAAATAGCAAAACCTCAAGGAGAATGGTTCTGCCCACACCTGATTTAGCTCACTCGATGCCTTAATTTATTCGTCCAGATTTCCGTTCCAGACCTCACTCACTTTTAATCGTGGCAACTGTAACCTACGTCCCCATTCCCTATTTAGAACTCGGTGGCCAAGCTGCACCCGACGAGCTGATTAACGACATTCAGCAGCTATCGGTCGAAGAGAGCCTACATTTACCAGCGACCTTCTCCACCGTGATCGAAAACCCCCATAATCCGGGCAACGACTACGAATCACCCTGGCGCTATGACGATTACTTCACCCTGGGGCTGACGGTGCGTATTGGGTTCCAGTCGAGCACCACGACGGATACCGCGTTCAGTGAGCCGAAGATGAGCTACCTGATCGAAGGGGAAATCACGGGCATCGAAAGTCACTTCAGCGCCGAATCGCAGGCCCCCGTCATCGTGCGAGGCTATGACACCTCTCACCGGCTGCATCGAGGTCGCCATAACCGCTCGTATCAAGACTATAAAGACAGCGACATTGTGGCCGAGATTGCCGCCCAGGTCGGCATCGAAATTGGCCAGCTAGACGACAGCGGCGACCCGCGCGCCTACGTGTTTCAAGAAAATCAGACCAACATGGAATTTCTGCGATATCGCGCCGCGCGGCTAGGATTTGAGCTATTTGTGCGCGACGGCATGCGCTATTTTCGGCAACCGACGGTAGATGACCATCTGGCACTGCAGTGGCTGCAAGATTTTGGCGGCTTTCAGGTGCGGGTGACGACGGCAGAGCAGGTGAGCGGGGTGGAAGTGCGGGGTTGGGATTATGCCAATAAGCGGGCGATCGTCTCCACCGCCCAAGCCACTGCCCCGCTGACCCAAACCGAATATGGTCAGGGGGCGGACTTGTCGGTGGGATTTGGCCTCTCGAACGAGCCGCCCAAGGCCTATGTGGTCGATAAACCGGTGGAAAGTGCCAAAGAAGCTGACGCGATCGCCCAAGCTTTGTTTGATGAACTGGGCGGCGAATTTACCGTGGCTGATGCCCAGGCGGAGGGCAACCCCGAGATTCGCACCGGGCGACAGGTGGCGCTGACCGATATGGGCAAATACAGCGGCGACTATTACATCACCGAAACCCGCCACCTTTACTACAACCGGCGCTACACCACCGATATTGGTG
>CALCPB010000871.1 GCA_937897665.1 uncultured Halomicronema sp.
TGTCTCAGTGGTGCTAAGATGCGCCGCCGCATGGCATCGGCCGTGCCCCCGAAGAGGATCTCGACCTGCGTGTCGTACAGGTTGGCAGACAGATCCGTCAAATAGCCGTTGGTTTGATGATGAAAATTGCGGAGATAGTAGCGAGGAAACATCGACGTATCGATGTCTTTGTCAAAGTTGTATACATCATCGGCTTCGACCCGATCCCACATGGCGGGGAGGTCGAGCCAAATCGCCGGGTAATACTGAAAAAAGTCAGCCCAGGGGTTGTCAAACAAAAGACTTGTGGAATAGACCCCAGCTTCGGCATCTTGCCAGTCAATCGCCAGCAAGGCATCACGGCGACGGGTGATTTCTTCTAAAAACTCTGGCGTAACGGAATCGATTTCGACTTTGATTCCGGGTCTTAGCCACTGGCGGAGCTGCGTTGCGATCGCTTTGTGACCTAAACCAAAATAGTTTTTTCCGTCTTGGAAGGCTTGATAAGCCAGCTTTGTCAGTGTGTCAGGCATCAGAATTAACGCGAAGTGAGCATCAGCATGAGGGTTAATATTATGAAGTGTAACGAAAATTGAGAGGCACAACCGCTGAGCGATCGCCTTTTTGCTGAAAGCACATCAACCCGCCGCCGCTGCTCGCGTGGTGGTTGGCCAGTCAGCTAAACCGGGGCGATTCAGAGCCGCTTTACCGAGCGCGAGCCAGGATGAGTCTCGCTCGCTGCTGTCTGCTGTAACTCAGGGCTTGACCGCTGGCGAGGCGTCGGCGTTGGGCGAGCGCGCTCCCGGTAAGAATGGTCAACTATGTTGCGAAATATTTCGGAATGTAAAATACCAGAGGTAGTCCCTTCATCTTTGCCGGTCGAGTGGCCGTGGCTGAATGACCGCGTGATAGACTGGCCCAGGAACCACTCAAAGGCTGACCAGGTAAGCTATCTGGCTGACTTGGGATAAGGTTTTGGGCAAGGGGAATGGTTTCCTCATAATGCTTGCCTAAATGAGTATTTTATTAAAGGCGCGATCGCGGCTCTGCTGTTTCGGTAGACGGCGAAGGACTTTTTAGGACTGATTGGGAGAAGAACGTTCATGCGGGATGCCGTCACGACATTGATCCGAAATTACGACTCAACGGGTCGTTATTTAGACCAAAATGCCCTTGATTCTTTGAAGACCTACTTCGATACGGGCATGGCTCGCGTCAAGGTGGCAACCATGATCAGCGCTAGCGCTGCTGAGATCGTCAAAGGGGCTGCTAGCCAACTCTTTGAAACGGTGCCTGAGCTGATTCGTCCTGGGGGCAACGCCTACACCACGCGACGGTATGCGGCCTGCCTGCGGGATATGGACTATTACTTGCGCTATAGCAGCTACGCTTTGGTGGCAGGCGACTCTAACGTGCTCGATGAGCGAGTGCTGCAAGGTCTACGAGAAACCTACAACTCCCTCGGCGTGCCCATTGCGCCCACCGTCGTTGGCATCCAGATGATGAAAGAGATGGTCAAGGCAAAGGCATCAGATACTGGAATTGAAGATGTCAGCTTTGTTGACCAGCCGTTTGATCACATGCTGAGAGAACTCAGCGAGGTCAGTGTTTAGGCTTAAGACTTGATTGTTCCACTTGAGAAACTGGAATCGAGGGGTACCGTCAGGTTCCCCTTTTTTTTGTGCCTTTTGAGGGTCGGGATATCCTTGATCCCGCGATCGCGACGAATCAACGGTCGTTCGTTCCCGCTGCGAGGGGCTTAACGGCCTCAGAGAGCGCGTGGAAAGACGGGCGGCTGCGCGATCACCACTTCGCCGCGCACGGTTTCTCCCACTTCTAAGCGCTGGTGAGCATTGGTACGCGCATACAGGAGATCGCCCTGCGCGGTTGTCAGGGTATAGCGATATTCGCGACCTAAAAATTGGCGATCGCGCACCACTAATCCCCCGGCTGGATCAGGCTGCAGCGTCAGCTCCTCTTGCCGCACCATCAGTTCACCCTGCTGCAACTCTGACCGCGCATCGCCGATCGGAAACTGCCCCAGCAGCGTTTGCCATACATCGTGATCGCGTTCCGCCGCGATGAAGTTGGCCTGCGTGACAAAACCGGCCACAAAGCGTGAGCGAGGACGACGGTAGATTTCCTCCGGCGGGCCGAACTGCTCAATGCGCCCCAGTCGCATCACGGCCAAGCTGTCAGAAATCGAGAGTGCCTCTTCTTGATCGTGGGTGACAAAAACGCCAGAAGCGCCCACGCTTTTAAGAATGTCACGGACTTCTTGGCGCAGATAGAGACGCACCTGCACGTCGAGGTTGCTGAAGGGTTCGTCTAGCAAAATTAAGGAAGGTCGCGGCGCAATCGCCCGCGCTAGCGCTACCCGCTGCTGCTGGCCGCCAGACAGTTCATGGGGAAAGCGTTTGTGCAATCCGGGCAGGCCCACAAGAGCGATCGCCCGTTCGGCCTCTTCGCGAATTTTTGGGTTGGCCAACTTGCCGCGTCGCGCCAGCGTCTTGAGTCCAAATGAGACGTTGTCAATCACCGTCAGGTGTGGAAACAGCGCATAGTCTTGAAATACGACGCCAACATCCCGCCGTTCTGGGGGCAGCCACACCTGCTCACCACACACCGGTCGACCGGCCAGCTCTACCGTGCCGCTGTGGGGGCGCTCAAATCCGGCAATCAGCCGCAGCAGCGTGGTCTTACCGCAGCCAGAGGGGCCTAACAGTCCCAGTAAATCGCCTTTTTGCAGCGTGAGGCTGACCTGATCAACGGCGGGAGACGGTTGCCCCTCAAACTGTTTGGTCAGTCCATCGAGTTTGAGAATGACCGATGGTTGGGCGGCGATCGCGGCGGGGCTGACTGTGACCACTATTGCAAACAAAATTCAATAACCCATACGATACGGCGATCGCGTCAGGGTTGGCAAAGGAAAGGGACGAATTAAGCCTGCTGTTCCAGCTCAGATGTGTTCATCGACAAGACGGCTTCTGTGTTTGTCTCTACAGAGTCTTTCCAGTGCGGGAGACCCTGTGGGGACAAACATGAGCCTGCATCGCTCACAACGGCAGTTTTTGAAATTTTCGTGACGATACCTAAAATCCTAGGCCATCCTTCGTTGCCCAGCGACTTCAGACATCGCAAGGCGCAATTCTGCCTGCCGCACTCCGCACTCCGAATTCTGCTCACCAATTCCAAGCAAATCTAGATGACCTCGGGTGGGGATCAACATCAGCCTATAGAATGATCTGGATCTGTATTCCTGCCTTCCCGGAAAAAGCTTATGCCGCGCCGCGACGACCTCCAGAAAATTCTGTTGATTGGTTCTGGCCCGATTGTGATTGGCCAAGCCTGCGAATTTGACTATTCCGGAACTCAGGCGTGCAAAGCGCTGCGCGAAGAAGGCTACGAAGTGGTGTTGGTCAACTCTAACCCGGCCACCATCATGACTGACCCGGAAACCGCCGATCGCACTTACATTGAGCCACTGACCCTTGAACTGGTGGCTAAAGTTATTGAACAGGAACGTCCAGATGCCATGCTGCCGACCATGGGCGGTCAGACGGCACTGAACCTGGCGGTCGATCTCGCCAAAAACGGCGTGCTCGATCGCTATGGCGTTGAGCTAATCGGCGCCAAGCTGGAAGCGATTGAAAAAGCTGAAGATCGCAAATTGTTTAAAGAAGCGATGGAAGCGATCGGCGTGGCGGTCTGCCCGTCAGGGTTAGCCGAAACCCTGGACGAGGCGAAAGCCGTCGCCGCTCAAATCAACACTTTTCCCCTGATTATTCGACCCGCCTTTACGATGGGCGGCGCGGGTGGCGGCATCGCCTATAACCAAGAAGAGTTTGAGCGCATTGCCCAATCGGGGCTTGATGCCAGTCCCGTTTCGCAGATTATTGTGGAGCAGTCACTGCTGGGCTGGAAAGAATTTGAGCTAGAGGTGATGCGGGATCTGGCGGATAACGTCGTGATCATCTGCTCGATTGAGAACGTCGATCCGATGGGTATTCACACGGGCGACTCGATCACGGTTGCCCCCGCCCAAACGTTGACTGATAAGGAATATCAGCGGCTCCGCGATGCGTCGATTCGCATCATTCGCGAAATTGGGGTGGAAACCGGTGGCTCTAATATTCAGTTTGCGGTGAACCCGACCAACGGTGATTTCATTGTGATTGAGATGAATCCGCGGGTGTCTCGCAGTTCGGCCTTGGCGTCTAAAGCGACGGGCTTCCCGATCGCGAAATTCGCCGCCAAGCTGGCGATCGGCTATAGCTTGGATGAAATTTCCAACGACATTACCCAAAAGACTCCGGCCAGCTTTGAGCCCACCATCGACTACGTGGTGACCAAGGTGCCTCGCTTTGCCTTCGAGAAATTTCCGGGCACTCAGGCGGTATTAACGACGCAAATGAAGTCAGTGGGTGAGGCGATGGCGATTGGCCGCACCTTTCAAGAGTCGTTTCAAAAGGCGCTGCGCTCGCTCGAAACAGGTCGCGCGGGCTGGGGTTGCGATCGCAAGGAAACCCTACCTAACCTGTCAACGCTGCGATCACGGTTGCGCACCCCCAGTCCTGAGCGCATTTTTACAGTGCGCCATGCCATGCAGCTGGGCCTGGAATTAAACGAAATCTATGGGCTCACGGGCATCGACCCCTGGTTTTTGCATCAGCTCGCGGATTTGTTAGCCACCGAAAAATGGCTCAAGCGCACGGCCCTCACGGCTCTCACGGCCCAGCAGATGTATCGCCTCAAGCAGCAGGGCTTTAGCGATCGCCAAATTGCGTTTGCCAAAAATTCGACCGAAGATGCTGTGCGGAGCCTGCGCCACGCTCTCGATGTGCGGCCGGTCTAAAAGCAGGTGGGTCCCTCGGAGGCTGAGTTTGAGGCATATACGCCCTACTACTATTCCACCTATGAAACCGAAACCGAGGAGCAGCCCAGCGATCGACCTAAGGTGATGATTCTTGGGGGCGGCCCGAATCGCATTGGCCAGGGCATCGAATTTGACTATTGCTGCTGTCATGCCTCCTTTGCGCTGCAGGCTGATGACTTCGAGACCATCATGGTCAACTCCAACCCAGAGACAGTATCGACCGACTACGACACCAGCGATCGCCTCTATTTTGAACCCCTGACCCGTGAGGACGTGCTGAATATCATTGAGGCCGAGCAGCCAGCGGGCATCATTATTCAGTTTGGCGGTCAGACACCGTTGAAACTGGCCATGCCGCTGCAGGCGTATTTGAGTGCAGCGTTCGGCACCAGTGACAGCCCAGGGGGAGAAAAAGCGACTGATAGCGCGGCTCCCGTCACTCAAATCTGGGGCACGTCGCCTGATTCCATCGACATGGCGGAAGACCGCGAACGGTTTGAACAAATTTTGCGGGAGCTAGAGATTGTGCAGCCTGCCAACGGCATTGCCCGTAGCACCGATGAGGCCCTGCGCGTGGCCCGATATATCGACTATCCCCTGGTGGTGCGGCCGAGCTATGTGCTGGGCGGTCGCGCGATGGAGATTGTCTATAGCGATCGCGAGCTGGAGCACTATATGACCTATGCCATTCAGCTCGAGCCCGAGCGGCCCATCCTAATTGACAAATTTTTGGAAGAGGCGATTGAAGTGGATGTGGATGCGATCGCCGATGCGACCGGTACGGTGGTAATCGGCGGCATTATGGAGCATATCGAGCAGGCGGGCATTCACTCCGGGGACTCGGCCTGCTCAATTCCCACCATCACGCTGCCAGAGTCTTCGCTCACCACCATTCGCGAGTGGACAGTCAAACTGGCCCGGCGACTCAACGTGGTTGGCCTGATGAATATTCAGTTTGCGGTGAAAGGCGACCAAGTCTACATTTTGGAAGCCAATCCTCGCGCTTCCCGGACCGTCCCTTTTGTCTCTAAGGCGACGGGTTTACCTTTGGCCAAAATTGCCGTTCAGGTGATGTCAGGCAAAACGCTGGCGGAGCTAGGCGTCATGGAGGAAGTGATTCCCCAGTATATTTCTGTCAAAGAGGCGGTGCTGCCCTTTGATCGCTTTCCCGGCACGGATACGATTTTGGGGCCAGAAATGCGATCGACGGGCGAAGTCATGGGCATCGATACTGACTTTGGCAAAGCCTTTGCCAAGGCCGAATTGGGAGCCAGTCAGCGACTGCCACGGGAAGGCACCGTTTTCATTTCCATGAACGATCGCGATAAAGAGGCGGTTGTGCCCGTCGCGCAAGCCTTAGCCGATTTGGGTTTTCAACTGGTGGCCACCAGCGGCACTCAGGCCGTACTCCAGGCCCATGGGCTGACGGTCGAAACGGTGCTCAAAGTTCACGAAGGTCGGCCCCATGTCGTTGACATGCTCAAAAATGGCCAGATTCAGCTGATTATCAACACCCCGATCGGCGACAAAGCGCAGCAAGACGATCATGAAATTCGGCGCACGGCATTAGCCTACAAAGTGCCTACCTTCACCACGATCGCCGCCGCCCGCGCCAGTGCTGCCGCAATTCGCACCCTGCAAAAAGAAACCCTGTCGGTCAAAGCGTTGCAGGATTATCTCAGCGCCTAGCATGGCCCTGTGGGTCAGGCGGCCTCAACGCTCTCCGGCGGGCGATCGCCGCCGCGACTTAACGGCCAGATCTGGGGCTGCGACTGCGTTCAGCGGGGACTTGGCAATGAATGTCGAGCCGCTGGCAACCGACGGTAAATCAGTCTCCTGCCTCCACTGCCTCGACAGTTTCCGGCGTGCATTATTTGAACCGAATATTACGCACACAGCCTTGAATGACAATGTGCGATCGCCGTTGAATAACCCCATAACTAGGTGTCCGCTCCAGATATCGGCCAAAGCCGGATCTGCTGGGCTGCTAAAAAATACGCCAAAGCCTTGTGTAGAGAGAGCTGCAGCGATTGACGTAGCATTAAAACCTGAAATTCGGGCGATAACACCTGAATTTAACTGAACTTATCCCTATGGCTGCGTTTAAGGGCCTGAGCCAATATAAAAACATCCTGTAGACTCGCGTGTGCTCCTTGAGCACGAGCCGGGCTGGAACCTCCTTCGGGAAGAGCCAGCTCGGCTTTTTATTTTAAAGACAATTTCCCATCCCGCGATCGCGTCACTCCCAATCCTGGGAATTGCCGAGCGTCATCCGCGCTGCGATGCTCTCCATCTCGGTTGTTTGCCGGGCAGTGCTAACAC
>CALCPB010000872.1 GCA_937897665.1 uncultured Halomicronema sp.
AGCGGGCACAACCACCTCGGTCAGCAGCGATCGCAGCTCGGCGCGGGTGAGCCAATCTTGCTGCAGGGCGTAGGTGAGGTCAGCTCCCTCAGGCATGCAGTACTGACACTGAAAATTGCAGCGATCGATCAAACTGATGCGGAGATAGTCGATGGCGTTCATGACAACAGCAAACCCTCCTGTCTAATACCTTGTCAAAACACCTCGGCTTATTTTGTTTCTTTGTTTCCCCACAACTTTAACAACATTTTAATTGCCAAAGTATGCCGTCTGAGACAAAAGCCTCCCAACCAAGAGCGGGCTACACGTTGCCAGTGTTTGCCTGTGCCAGCGCGATCTCGGCGCTGCGAATGCTGTTGGATACGACCCAGGCTGCCGAGTCCGTCACCGTTGATTTGGTGAATCCCGCCCGATCTGCCGAGATTGTCATTGAACAGGTCGCGCCGCTGCCCGATGGCTCGGTGCTAGCGATTAGCCGCAGTGACCCTGGCGATAATTTGGACATTACGCGCCATACGCCCGTTTGGGCAATTGTGGCTTGGGGAGACGGGCAGCAGACAGAGCGCCTGCAGATTGAAGGCGGTGAGGGGCTAGGCCGACAGGTGAAGGCCGACCAGCAACCCGCCATCTATGCCTATGCCCAGACTGTGCTGCAGGCAAATTTATTGCCGCTGCTACCGGCGGGGCGATCGCTACGGGTGACGATTGTGTTGCCCGAAGGGCGATCGCTGGCCTTACGAACCTCTAACGCTGCCTTTGGGGTAGTAGATGGTTTGTCGCTGTTGGGTACCTCGGGGATTGCCGAGCCGTTGAGTGCGCCGGGACAGTTGGCGGCGTTTCGACAAGTGGTGCGCGAGCGGGCGACGCAGTTCACGACACTCGTCTTTTGTGTGGGCGAAAATGGGTTAGACAAAGCGCTGTCGCTCGGCATTCGGCCTGAGCAGCGGATCAAAACCGGCAACTGGATCGGGCCGCTGCTGGTGGAAGCGGCCCTGAGTGGTGTGCAAGAAATCTTGCTGCTGGGCTACCACGGCAAGCTCATTAAGCTGGCGGGTGGCATTTTTCACACTCATCACTATGTGGCGGATGGCCGACAAGAAATTTTAACCGCGATCGCGGCTACTCAAGGCTTACCCACTGCCCACGTGCAGCACCTGCTGCAGGCCCAGACGGTGGAAGCGGGCCTTACCTATCTGCGGCAGCTCGATGCTGCCGCACCGGGTAGCTGGGTAGAGCAAACCTATCAAACGCTAGTGCAGCGGATCGACCAACGGTCTGCAGCCTACCTGAGCGCTAATGCCGATCGCGCGGTAGTCGTTGGCTCGGCGGTGTTTGACCGCTCGCGAGAGATTGTCGCAATCAGCGATCGCGGCCAGTCACTCTTGCAATCTCTTTTGGTAAGCTAGGAGGAATATTTTTTTCGCTGCCCACTTAGCCTCTCGTCTTTGCCGGTGTGAACGGGTCAAACGGGAGATTTTTGCTTATCTTTTTTTAAGTCGTTTTTTGATTTTTCTCCCGTTTAATCACGCTTGATTGATCCGTTCCTGACTTTGCGCTAACGCTGACGAGCTATCCCTTTCAAGTTCTTCACTCATTCACAGGATTTCTGCCGTGACTCTGCAAACCCAAACCGCGACAACCTCTGATGAGCCCAGTAGGGCGAGACTCGATCGCCAGATGTTGGTGATCTTAGATTTTGGCTCGCAATATTCTGAGCTGATTGCCCGCCGCATTCGCGAAACCGAAGTCTATTCCGAAGTACTGTCCTATCGCACAACAGCGGAGCAGTTGCGACAGCTGAATCCTCAGGGCATCATCCTGTCGGGTGGGCCAAACTCGGTCTACGACGAACGGGCCCCCCATTGTGACCCGGAGATTTGGAATCTGGGCGTGCCGGTGTTGGGCGTGTGCTATGGCATGCAGCTAATGGTGCAGCAGCTGGGCGGACAGGTTGAGCGGGCCGAGCGGGCTGAATACGGCAAAGCCTCGCTGAAAATTGATGACCCTACGGATCTGCTCACCAATGTGGAAGATGGCTCCACGATGTGGATGAGCCACGGCGACTCGGTCACCCAAATGCCCCCTGGCTTTGAGGTGTTAGCCCACACCAACAACACGCCGAGTGCCGCGATCGCTGACCATGAGCGGAAATACTATGGCGTCCAGTTCCATCCCGAAGTGGTGCATTCTCAAGACGGTCAGGCGTTGATTCGCAACTTTGTTTATCACATTTGCGACTGTCAGCCCACGTGGACGACGGAAGCCTTTATCGAAGAAGCGGTGCGCGAAGTCCGCGCCCGCGTCGGCGATCGCCGCGTGCTGTTGGCTCTGTCTGGCGGCGTCGATTCTTCCACCCTGGCATTTTTGTTAAACAAGGCCATTGGTGACAAGCTGACCTGCATGTTTATCGACCAGGGCTTTATGCGCAAGGGTGAGCCCGAGCGATTAGTGAAACTGTTTGAAGATCAGTTTCACATCCATGTCAGCTATGTCAACGCCCGCGATCGTTTCCTTGAACAGGTGAAAGGCGTTACTGATCCAGAGGTCAAGCGCAAGCGCATTGGTCACGAGTTCATTCAAGTCTTTGAAGAAGAATCGCGTCGACTGGGGCCGTTTGATTACCTGGCCCAAGGCACGCTGTATCCCGATGTGATTGAATCTGCCGACACCAATGTCGATCCCAAAACGGGCGAACGCGTCGCGGTCAAAATTAAGAGCCACCACAACGTTGGCGGTCTGCCTAAAGATCTGCGGTTTAAGCTTGTTGAGCCACTGCGCAAGCTATTTAAAGATGAAGTGCGCAAGCTCGGGCGATCGCTGGGTTTGCCCGAAGAAATCGTGCGTCGCCACCCCTTTCCTGGTCCTGGCCTGGCAATTCGCATCTTGGGCGAAGTCACCGCCGAAAAGCTCGACATCCTACGCGATGCTGACTATATCGTGCGGCAAGAGATTCGCGATCGCGGCATGTATCATGACTTTTGGCAGGCCTTTGCGGTGCTGCTGCCCGTACGCAGTGTGGGCGTCATGGGCGACCAGCGCACCTACGCCTATCCCATCGTGCTGCGGTTTGTCTCCAGCGAAGATGGCATGACCGCTGATTGGTCGCGCACTCCTTACGATCTGCTGGAAGCCATTTCCAATCGCATCGTCAACGAAGTGCAAGGCGTCAACCGCGTGGTGTACGACGTGACGTCTAAGCCGCCCGGCACGATTGAGTGGGAATAAAAGGCGAATTCGGAATGCGAAGTGCGGAATTTGGAATGCGGAATTTGAAGCTGTAGAGGTGCGATCGCTCATCGTAGACGAGCTGATTGGAGGTCTCTCAATCCGATGAAAAAAATTCTTATCGCCACCGCGACGCTGTTCTCACTGGCGGCACCCGCTCACAGTCAACCCGTGCTCACCTGCCCCGTATACGCTGACGACACCTACATTCCGGTTGAAGAGGTGTTTTCCTATGATGAACCCGAATCCGCTTTCATCGATGGTGAAACCATCGGCAGTCGCGTTAATGTGAGAACCGGGCCAGGGTTAGATTACGAGGTCACTACCTACGGGCTGGTCGGCGAAGACGTGGAGATCATCGGTCAAGCCTTTAGCCGAGAATGCGAAACCTGGATTCAAGTCCGGTTTCCTGGCTCCGAGCCCGTGGGTTGGGTGCACAAGGACTTCATCGGGCCGAAGAGGGGCACAAGCTGGTGGTAGCGATGCTCGGATTCTGAGCCGGATCGCCCCATGACCGGCTTCGGTCAGTGCATGTTTGGGCATCTGTCAAGAACAATCAGCGCCATGATGACCGTCGTTCAGTATGCCGTTCGGCGGCTCAACGTCATCTTTAGGCGACACCGGAGATACCGTGGAATTCTCTCAAATCCCGCCGCCGTTTGCTGCAGAGATCAAGCAGCGGCTCGCTCAAACTGAGGCAGAGCACAACGTCAAAATTTTGTATGCCTGTGAGTCGGGCAGCCGGGCCTGGGGGTTCGCCTCGCCTGATTCTGACTACGACGTGAGGTTTATCTATGCTCGTCCCGCAGATTGGTATCTGTCGTTTGATGTAGAGCGACGTCGTGACGTGATCGAGCACCCCATCGTCGACGAGATTGATTGCAACGGCTGGGATATTCGCAAGGCGCTTTACCTCTTTACTCGCACCAATGGTGCGCTCTTTGAGTGGTTGAATAGCCCGATCTGTTACATCGAGGTGGGTGACTTTGCTGGTGCGCTGCGAGCCCTGGCTAATGTCACCGCCAATCGCGTGGCACTGTGTTACCACTACAGTCACATGGCGCGAAGCAACGCTGCTAGTTTCCTGTATCGCGACCAAGTTCGGTTGAAAAAGTACTTCTATGTTTTGCGCCCGCTACTGGCCATTCGCCACCTAGAGCAGGGGTTCGGTGTTCCCCCGGTTGAGTTTGTTCGGCTAGTTGAAAAGACTGCCCCGAGACCGTTGGTTCCCTTAATCGATGAGCTGCTCGCATTAAAGATCCAGTCTCCAGAATTGGGCGTGGGTAAACCCGTGCCAGAACTTAATAAATTTATCGAGCACGAGTTCGAGCGCCACAGCGATGAGTATTACGGGCTGGGCCGCCCTGATCTCGTTGATAAGAGCGAAGTTCTGGAACGTTTGAACGAAATATTCAGAAAGGCCGTCTGTGAAGCGCCCGGTGATGCAAAATTCTTCCGTTCTCTTAGTCTCTAAAGGAAATCTCATGGCAAGATCATGAGGTAATCGACTGCCCCGAACGAGAACTTTACTCCCATGACGGCCACCATCCCCAATCTTCCCAGTCAATACGATCCCTCTCTGACGGAAGAGAAATGGCAAACAGCTTGGGAAGCCCGCCATGTCTTTAAGGCTGACCCCGATCATCCGGGAGAGCCCTTTTGTGTGGTCATTCCGCCGCCCAACGTCACGGGCAGCCTGCACATGGGCCACGCCTTTGAAAGTGCACTAATCGATACGCTAGTGCGTTATCAGCGGATGCAGGGACGCAATACCCTGTGGCTGCCGGGCACTGACCATGCCAGCATTGGTGTCAGCACCATTTTGGATAAAGAACTGCGGGAACAAGGCAAAACCCGCCAGGATGTTGGCCGAGAGCACTATCTCGATCGCGCCTGGCAGTGGAAAGAGGAATCGGGCGGCACCATTGTGGGACAGCTACGCAAGCTGGGGGTGTCCGTCGACTGGAGCCGCGAGCGCTTTACCCTAGATGAAGGACTTTCGGATGCGGTGATCAAAGCGTTTACTCAGCTCCACGAAGAGGGCTTGATCTACCGGGGCAATTACATGGTGAATTGGTGCCCTGCGAGTCAGTCAGCCGTGTCTGATCTGGAAGTAGAGCCGACGGAGGTCAACGGTCATCTATGGCATTTTCGCTATCCGCTGACGGATGGTTCGGGCTATGTCGAAGTGGCCACCACGCGCCCTGAGACGATGTTGGGCGATACCGCCGTGGCGGTAAATCCGGAGGACGATCGCTACCGTGATTTAGTCGGCAAAACCCTGACCTTGCCGATCATGGAGCGCGAAATTCCGATCATTGCCGATGACTATGTGAACCAGGAATTTGGCACCGGCTGCGTTAAGGTGACGCCTGCCCACGATCCTAATGACTTTGCCATGGGCCAGCGCCACGACCTGCCCCGCATCACCATCATGAATAAAGACGGCACGATGAGTTCTGACGCCGGGCCGTTTGAAGGGATGGATCGGTAAGCAGAGCGCAAAGCCGTGGTCGATCGCCTGCGGGATGATGGTTTCCTGGTGCGCATCGAAGACTATCAGCATACGGTGCCCTATAGCGATCGCGGCAAGGTGCCCGTGGAACCCCTGCTTTCGACCCAGTGGTTTGTCAAAATTGAGCCCCTGGCCCAAAAAGCGCTGGAAGCCTTGGATCAGCACCACTCCCCGAAGTTTGTGCCCGAACGGTGGACGAAGGTCTATCGCGACTGGTTGGTGAGCCTGCGCGACTGGTGCATTTCCCGGCAGCTGTGGTGGGGGCACCAGATTCCGGCCTGGTATGCCGTCAGCGAAACCGATGGTGAGATTCGCGACAGTACGCCCTTTGTGGTGGCGGCGAATTTTGACGAAGCCGAGGAGAAGGCGATCGCCCAGTTTGGCGAAGATGTGCTGCTGGCCCAAGATCCGGACGTGCTGGATACCTGGTTTTCTTCCGGTCTGTGGCCGTTTTCGACGATGGGCTGGCCCGATGAGAGCGCCCCAGACTTTCAAACTTACTACCCCACTACGACGTTGGTGACCGGGTTTGACATCATCTTTTTCTGGGTGGCTCGCATGACGATGATGGCGGGACATTTCACCGACCAAATGCCCTTCGAGGCGGTCTACATTCACGGTCTGGTGCGAGACGAAAATAATCAAAAGATGTCGAAATCGAAGGGTAACGGCATTGATCCATTGGTGCTGATCAACAAGTACGGCACCGATGCCCTCCGCTATGCGCTGATTCGTGAGGTTGCCGGAGCTGGTCAAGACATCCGCATGGTTGACGATCGAGTATCTGATGTGTCTTTTTCGTTTGAAGCCTCGCGTAACTGCTACTTCAAGTTGTGGAACGCGGCCCGGTTCGTGATGATGAACCTCGAAGGACAAACCCCAGCACAGCTTGGCGATCCCAATCTGGCCACCCTCGAACTCGCCGACCGCTGGATTTTGTCGCGCTACAGCGGTGTCTTGCAGCAGGTTCATACCGACATGGAGAAGTATGGCTTTGGTGAAGCGGCCAAGCATCTCTATGATTTTGTCTGGGGCGACTTTTGCGACTGGTATATCGAGCTGGTGAAGCCGCGCCTACAGAGTGATGGCGACTCTAAACGAGTGGCTCAGCAGACCCTGGCCGCAGTGCTCGATGGCATTTTGCGATCGCTGCATCCCTTTATGCCACACATTACCGAAGAGATCTGGCACACCCTCAACCAGGCGGCTGAGGATGAGTTTTTAGCGATGCAGGTTTATCCCACGGCTAACGCCGAGGCGATCAAGCCGACGCTGGAACAGGAGTTTGACCTGCTGTTTGGCACCATTCGCACAATTCGCAACCTGCGAGCGGAGGCCGGTATCAAGCCCAGTGCTCGCATTGAGATCATTTTGCAGTCAGCTAATCCCGCTGAGCAGCAGATTTTGGCATCCACCCAGCCCTATATTCAGGCTTTGGGCAAAGTTGAAACGTTGACGATCCGCGGCGATGCGGCTCCCCAACCACCCGCTACCGCCCCGACTGTGAGCTCAGAGGCGGCTACTGACCGGCATGATGTGCCGCACATGAGCGCTGCCGTTAGCCCCGAGGTGGCCTCAGAAACGGCGGATCTTCTGAATGCGCCTGCTCGTTCGCGATCGGATACCGACCCGGCTGACGGGCTCAGTGTCAGTACGATCGCAGCTGAGATTACTGATTTTTGGGTAACGATGCGTCCCCTGTTAGAGGAGCCACTGACCTATATTCAGCGATTTTTCAGCGATTTTCGGCGACCTGCTGGCTCGTTGATCTTGTTCGCAGCGCTCTTAATTACATTGCAGGTGTTGTCTGCGATCGTCAGCACCTTAGAAAGCCTGCCGCTGGTGGCGCCAGTACTTGAGCTGGTCGGTATCGGTTACACTGCCTGGTTTGTCAGCAAAAATCTGCTGTATGCCCCTAAGCGCCGCCAAACCTGGCAGCAGTTGGCCCACTGGCGTCAAGAGGTGATGGGCGAGGCTAAAGACTGGATCAACCGCCAAACAGCAGCTCAACCAGCGACCTCTGCAGTAGTAGCACCACCTACTCCCCCAGCGTCGTCAGTAACTGCTGCTCCAGCCTCTGCCTCAGAGCCTCCTGCGGTTTCGTCCGTGGCCGCCTCATCGACACCCCCACCCAAAATGTTCGCCGGTGTAGTGGGAACGGTGCAGGTGTTGATTCCATTGACGGGGCTCGTTGATGTTGATGCCCTTAAGGCCAAGCTCGAAAAAGACCTGGCTAAAGTTGAGGGTGAAATTAAATCGCTCTCGGGACGGTTGGGAAATCCCGGATTTGTTAATAAGGCCCCTGAAGATGTGGTGCAGGGAGCCCGCGCCGCCCTGATCGAAGCGGAGACTCAAGCCGAGATTTTGCAATCTCGTTTAGCTCTGCTTTGACTTTTTGAAACTTGTCCTCAAAGTCATCCAGAACACTGGAAACTTTAACAGGGCAATGGCTGGAGCTATTGGCTCGCTTCTAGATATCGGGTTTGACTGCCGACAGTTTGTTTGTAGTCAGCGACCTACTAGCACATCATAAGAACTGACACATTGGTTACCTGAAATTTAACCCTGCTGAGGGACATTGGAGACAATTCTTCAACAGAAGACGAGGGGACACCCTCATTTAGGGCGCTCAGCTCTCAATCAAGAACGACTCCTGATTTGGTTACTACCCACAATCTGTAGTGAAATTCAGTATTGTTATCACCACCTACAATCGACTTGAGTTTCTGAAGCGCGCGATCGCCTCTGCCCTCAACCAAACGGTGCCTTGCGAAGTCATCGTTGTTGATGATGCCTCAACAGATGATACCGAGGCCTATGTTCGCAGTCTGGGGGAGCAGGTGATTTACCACCGCAATGCGGTCAACCTCAACCATGCTGGCAGTGTTAATGCGGGGGTTGCAGTCTCCACCGGCGACTGGATCAAGTTCCTCGATGATGATGATTACCTCGCCGCAGACTGCGTTGAGAAAATGGGCCAAGCGATCGCCCAGCATCCGCAAGCGGTGCTCTGTTCCTGTCGGTCGGTTCATGTTGATGAGCAGGGCAATGAGCTGCGACGTACCGGTGCGGTGGGGCCTGGTCAGACATTTTACGTGCCTAGAACAGCCATTCACTATGGCATGCTGCTTGAGCAAACTCCTGTCGGTACGCCGGTACAAGTGGCGGCTCAACGTCAAGCCTTCTTGCAAGCGGGTGGGTGGGATATCACTATGACTACCAACTACGACGACATTGACGCTTGGGTCAGAATTGCCGCCTATGGCGACGCGTTATTTCTCAATGAATACCTGGCCTACCGAACCCTATGGTCGGGTGGGTTTGAGCAAAAGAAGAATCTCAAAGGTCGAGCAGAGCTGAATGTCGTCATTAAAAAACGAATCTATAAATTTATACCTGCAGAGGAAGCTGAGCAATCCAACTATCCTTCCATCGACATCATCAGTCAATACGTGTATCTGCACTGGGGCTTAATCGCTCTCGCGCAACGTAAGCTCCCGATCGCCCGCGAGCTGTTGTTTCCCGCTTGCTTCAACCCAGCGCCGTGGCGTCTCCTTTGGCAAATTCGCTCTACCCGCCGCAATCCTGAGCAAACGCTGGTGCCCAAACTCCCGGTCGCTTAAAGTGGCGACTCTTGCTTGGCGGGTTCAGATGATTCTCTGAAGCCGTTTGTGCCTGTTGCAGGATGTCTGTCAATCGCATTGAGTCCTGACAATC
>CALCPB010000873.1 GCA_937897665.1 uncultured Halomicronema sp.
AGGTGGCGGAGCCGAATAGCGTGTCACCGAGCCCGGCTAAATTGCGAAACTGGAGACTGCCGCCGAGCCGAACAGTGCCCACCGAGGGCGGTGAGTAGTTGTCGCTGAAAACCGAACCGCCGACGGTAGGAGCCTCGGCGACGCTAACGATGAGTTGGCGTTGGCCGACGGCACTCCCAGCTCTGAGGCTGGCTTCGACGCTGTCAAACATGGGATCAACGCGCAGTAGCCGTAACTGATCTTCTAAATTGGCCTGATTGAGTGGGCGCGTGCCACCCTGAGCAACTCGCACCCGCACGTAGTCGGCCAGGGTGTCGGTGCCTTCTACGATGATTTCTTCGAGCTCGCCTTCGAGCACATCAATTTGGACGACCCCCTCGACAATGGTTTGGGTGCTGATGATGGCGCGCGAGGTGATGTAGCCGCCATCGAGGTAGAGCTGGGTGATGGCATCGGCGGCCTGCTGGAGTTCGGCGAGGGTGACGTCACGATTTTCGTAGGGGGCGACGATCGCGGCTAGCGTGGCCTCATCAAAAATTGTGCTGCCAACCACTTCAACCTCAGTCACGTTAAAGGGTGTATCGGCACCGGGGGGCAAGGGTTGCTCCGGGAGGGCGGGTGACGGTTCAGGCTCGTTATCTTCGGCGGGCAAGGGGACTGGTGGCGATGGTTCCTCAGGAAACCGATCTTGGCTGGGGTCAACTTGGGCCAGGGGCAACGGTTGATCTGAGATTGGGTCAGTGACGGATGGAACTGTAGGCAGCGCCCAAACCACTGCAGGCCAGAAACCTAGCGAAGCGATCGCCGTGCAGCTAGAGAAACCCAGAAATTGCGGATTCATAGTCCACCAGTCTCGACACGTCCTTCAGATTATCGCGACTAATTTAAAAAACAATTGATTTGCATCTAGAAAAAGTGCATTTCTTGTCAATTGTGATGTGATCCCAAGCTGTTTTCCACTTCTTAAATGCTGAGGCTATGGTGTTCGTAACGGCTGTGGTGATAGGACTTGCGATGTAACAGAATCATGCACGGGAGCCGGGTGTGGAGAACCCAGCTTCTGCTACGCCAGGCTCGCCAGGCGCTGATAGCGGTAAGCGCGACCACGGACTGCCCACCTGCGTAAAGGCGGCCCAGTCGAAGGGATGGCGAGTATCGCCAAAGCGCAGATTGACCAAGTCTGCTGGCAGAGGCTGACTGCCCCCATTCCATTGCAGGACGCCATCGGTGACAGTGACTTCACCCCGCAGCATGGCGAGTTGGGCTTGCCGCAGCGCTTCTGCTTTGTAGGGTTGTTGGCTGAGCTGGGTATAAAACTCGGTCATCAGGCCAGCGGTTTCGAGATCGCTGACCTGCCAGAGTGAGGCGAGGGCCGATTTGACGCCCGCCTGCACGGCTAGCCCGGCGAAGCCTAACTCTGCTGAGGTATCTCCCAGTGCGGTGCGGCAAGCGCTCATGACCAGCAAATCTAGGGGGGGATTATTGAGCTGCAGTTCGCGCAGCTGATCGAGGCCAAGCCGTTGATCCCAAAATTGAATGTAAGAGTTCTCTGGCCCGCCGGAACGAAATTCGCCGTGCGTCGCGAGATGCAAGATCTGATATTCCGAGGCCGATCGCAGCGCGACCAGATTGTTGGGTGTGAACTGTTCATTCAGGTCACGCGTTCCGGTTCTCAGGTTTTCGACAATCGTTTCGAGCTCAAAGGGAACGGCCGGTAGGGCGGGCTGATCGGTGAACTCAGAGGCGCCCATGGCCAGCACTGGAGCCTGACGCAAATCAGTGTAGCGGGTGTCGGTCAGTGCCAGGCTGGGCATGAGACCGATGGTGTAGTTCTCAATGATGAATTGTTCGCCGTCGTGCAGAGCTGCCAAGGGCAGCGATCGCAGGCCGGGGGCCATGATGAATGATAGGTGGCCAATGTCCCCCTCTGCCAGAGCGCCTTCTAAGGGTTTAATCAGCCATTGATAGAGCGTTTGCGAATACTTTAAGTAGTTGCTTTGGCGACGGCGAGTGCGATCGGTGAGTTCAATTTGCAACGCCCGCACAGAGCTGATGACTTTTTCGCGCGTGGCATCAGGAATCTCGATCTGCCGAGGTTGACCGGTGGGGGTGACAATGACGAGCTGAAGAACGTCGGTAGGTTGAGGATTTTGCAGCTGTTTCGCTGACGGCGTATGCGCAACGGCACTGCCAGCGGGACTAAAGCGGGCATAGACTAAAGCCGATGATGTGCCGACTTGCTCAGTGAGGGTCTGCAGCGTACCCTGGCTGGATTCAAAGTCGGGATCGGCGAGCACCGGCAGGTCAAAAAAGCTGACAAAGTCATCGGCATAAAAGGAATCTTCAAAGGCCCATTCATCGAGGGTCAGATCTTCAGCATTGTCGTCAAAGCCGCGATCGCGAGAGGGACGTCGCCGACCCAAATCCTCTTCACCATCCTCAAAGTCATCACCGTCCTCAAATTCTTCGCCATCGCCGAAGTCATCGCCATCGCCGAAATCATCGCCATCGCCGAAATCATCGCCGTCTCCTAAAAAGTCATCGCCGTCGCCAAAGTCGCCGCCCTCATCAAAACCCGGATCGTCGCCAAAGTCATCGCCGAAGAAATCATCTGGTGGACCGACGTCTTCACAGCCGACAAAGCAATCAAATTCATCAGGATCTGGTGGTTGATTGGGATCGGGCGGCATGTTCGGATCCGGTGGCATGTTCGGATCCGGCGGCGGTGGCGGTGGCGGTGGCGCGTTGGTCAGAATATCAATGTTGCCAAAGGTAACTGAGGCCAAGTAGCTATCAAAAGGAACGGTGTCTAGGCCATTGG
>CALCPB010000874.1 GCA_937897665.1 uncultured Halomicronema sp.
GCAGCCTCTTGAGCCGTCGTCGGCTCCCAAGTCAACGTATATTGTCCGGTCTCCCCGGCACGGTAGGCATTAGCAGCGATCTGATATGTTCCCGTTGTCGGCAAGGTGATAACGATTCGGGCATTGGTGCCACCACCACTACTGTTATCTTGAGTAATTCTGCCGCCCCCCGGCCCAAACAAAATGAGGTACGCATCGAATTCTGCACTTGTCATATCGATGCGTACCACCTCTCCGGCAGTGCCTTCGAAAGTATGGATATTGAAATAGCTACCATCGAAATGTATTCGACTACGGCTGTTGAGGGTGCCTGTGACGGTACTTGGGGTGACTTGAGCAAGCTGCTGGGGAGTTGCGATAGCTGGCCTTGTATGGAGCAGAGGCGTATTGGCAACAGTTACCAAGAGGGTCGCGATTCCACTTGTCAGCTTTTGGTTCAACGTCATCTTCCCGCCTTCAAACATGACTTTGCCTACAGTAGCTATAAATGAGGAACTATTCAGAGATGAGAACCCGAGGTGGTAGTACTAAAGAGGTAATGATGCATTGTAGTGGTGGATGAAATTCCACAACATCCCCACATGATTCCTCAGAGATTTGGAGAACGCCAAGTTTCGCCTCACGAATCGGGAAACCCTTTGACGCAAAGTATTGTTGAAACGTTCGATATAGCTGGTTTTTCCACTGCTTTTGGTGACAACTTGATGACGGCTTGTGGGGAACACACCTTGATAGGCTTCCCATGCATCTGTATAGAACATGGCGCACTGTCGATAGAGCTTGGGCATTAAATTCCAAAGCTTTCGAGCACTGGCCTCAGAACGATCACCCACATGGGCAGCAATGATTTCTCTTGTTTGAGCGTCTAACGCTAACCATACCCATTGCTTGTTGCCCTTATGGTCAACAAAAGACCAGAGTTCGTCACATTGAACTGTTAAAGACCCTTTTTTTTAGCTCGCACTTGAGCCTGTTTGGGCGTTTGGGCTGCTTTACAGGTGACATAATCTTGAAGCCATTGCTCTGAGACCTGTGCTGCTCGGGCAATACCAGCCATAGAGAGGCGTTCTAGCAGTAATCGGTCTACCAGTTCACGTGTGGCTTGATCGATGATTTTGTTGGTAGGATGCTCAACGAATTGGCGGCCACAGTTACGGCACAGGAAGCGTTGCTTGCCGGTATGGATACGACCGTTTTTGACGGTGTGCTGTGAGGCGCAGTCTGGGCAAGAGGGCATTGCTGCAGGGTGAGGACTTTACACACAATCTAGAAAATCCATCATTACCATTAGGGTTCTACCCCCGAGGTTTCTTTTAACTCTGAACGCTGGATCTATAAACACTGGGCTTATCGCTATTGAAAAACCAAACCTAATCCTTAGGGCATGATGGTCAGAAGCCTATCCCCTAAGACCACCATGCCCCTGGCAAAGAACTATCCCTAACTCACTGGTCTCCAATCTCGACGTTTCGTCACCCAACCCAACAACACCGTTCCGCCTAGAAAGGCCAACGTACCAGGTTCCGGCACCGTAGCTGGCTCAGGATCGAGATCGGGGTTGAGCACACCTTTCAGATTGATGCGCACAATAGAATCGTGGTTGTATTACAGGCTTTGCACATTCACAAATAGCTCGTAGTCTTCTAAGGTGACGCGGTCAGGGGTCAAGCCGATGGTGGTGATAGGGTCGATGGTGGCTTCTGTGATGAGCAACGCAATCTCATCAGCAAAGGTAAACACATAGGTATTTTGAAAGGCCGTGGCATAACCACGAGAGCCTGCATTATCAAAGTCGATTTCAAGGTAGTCTTCGCCCGCATCGATCGCCACATCCACCAGACTGTTCGCGAACCCAGGGGGTACACCCACAGTGGGGTCAAACAAGCTGGACACATCAGGAAATTCCAACGTTGTCTCGCTGACGGTCGCCACGGCTGGGAAAGAAGTCGTAAAAAGTTGACTGGTAGGCGTGGATTGGGCTAGCGTGCGCAACCTCAAATCTGAGCCTACCAGGCTGAAGTCAGCACTGTAAGCGGGGGCAGTGCCCACCGCGAAGAAGCTAGCGGTGAGGGCGAGGCCATGCCAGACCGGCATGGAGCTACGTCGCGCGGCTCTGTGATTGTTGCGCTGGGGCGTCGTTATTGAAAACATCAAAGGTTCCTAATGATAGAGGTCCCCCGCCATGGGGGCACGGTCCGGTGGGCCGTCTAGGAAACCTATTTCTGATTGAGCAGTACTTATTCACAACGGGATAAAACAGGGCTGGCCGTCTACAAGCCATTACCAATAAGGATGAAGGGTGCCCAGTTGTAGGGATGGCTGTAGCCCGTGAAAGCACGAGCGGTGCTGCCCGCTCCCTCACGGGCGACGGGGGGAGCCCCGGCCCGAATCAGTCCCCCGGTAGTGACAGACTGGTTGGCAATTAAGGCCCGTTGAGCCGCCTGCAGGGCCGCTGTTTTGGTTAGGCCTTGCTCTAAGGCGGCGTAAAACTCCGTCATCAAAGCTTGGGTGCCGCGATCACTCACCTGCCAGAGGGAGGCAACCACCGCCTTTGCCCCCACCCGCTGCAACTGAAAGCCCAGCCCCAGCACCTCCACTCCGTTGCCCAGTTGGGCACTGCCCAGGGCGGTTTCACAGGCGCTCAGCACCACCAAATCTGCATCCAATTGCGCCCAGTCGCGGCGGATCTGGCGCAGGTTCACCGATTGCCCATCGCCAAAGAGCAGAAAGGATTCATCCGGTGCGCCGGACACAAACAGGCCGTGGGTGGCGAGGTGGATGATGCTGTAGCGGCTCAGCAAGCCCTGGAACTGATCAGGGGTAAAGTCGTGATCGATCAAGACCTGGGCACCAGGAATCTGGTCGGCGAGCAGCGCTACTTCCTGGCGGGTGGCGGGCAGGTCCCCAAAGTTAAAGGTGTCGTCACCGACGTTGACGCTGAAACTGCAGGCGGCACAGGCCGCAGCCAACAGGGTGCGGTCATTACTGGGGGCGGCGGCAAAGTCGGTTTCAGAGGCGGCAGTGATTTGGGTAAAGCTAAAGCGCTCCGCCAACCATTGGTCACCGTCGTAGAGGGCCGCGAGGGGCACGTAGCGCAGCACCCCATCCGGGGCAAAGATGATGTTTTCCACGCCGAGGGTGGTGAGGTCATCTTCTAGGGGGGCGATCACCCACTCGTAAAGCTGCTGGGCGGTGGGGCGGGCAGCGCTGTTGCGGGCTTTGAGCGATTGTCCC
>CALCPB010000875.1 GCA_937897665.1 uncultured Halomicronema sp.
TCACCGTTGTCGGTGTTTGGCTTGGAGCGGTCCCAGTGACTCGCTTTAACTGGAAGGTGTCGTCAGAGCCAAAGGTAAACTCGACCGCATCTGCTGTGGTTTTATGGGTAGCCGGGTCAAAGACATTGATAATCTCAACCGTGCCTCCGTTGTTATCTCGGATGGCATCTAGAGCATACGGAATCGTAAACCCATCGCGCTTAGGACCTGCTTTAACGGCATCGTCTACCGGAGATTCAGAACGCTGAGCCTGATTGATTAGCTGGTTTTCTGCGGCCAGTCGATAAATGGGAGCGCTGCCCACGATCGCAATGACGTCGCTCGGGACAACTGTGACTGGGCGTGGGATGGTGTCGTTATATTGGGTGACAACACCGTGGCGAAAGCTGGTGACCATGGGCACGAGAGATATCTAGGCCCATAGTTCCTTAGCAGGGGTTTACCTCAGTCGTATCGCTATAAACACCCCAGCGATCGCTCACCTCAACAGCCTCAAATACCGCCGCAAGTAGGTTAGCGCCATCGGCTTCAGGCACTTCATCAATCAGTAGACCATCACACGAACCACCAATCAAAACCGCTGGCACGTTGAGCCGTAATTCAACCGGCCAATAATCTTCGAGCGGCGGTTGAGGCGTAAAAGTCCCTAGCGTGATTGGTCCTGATGCACCATTGGGAGTCCAGCCAAATAATTGTTCAGTCAGCCAATCGTATAGATTCTCTAATCCATCCTGTTGGCGTACATTCCGAAGCTTGCCACTGAGTAACCACACCTGAGTTGTGAGTTGCTTTACCCCGGTAAGGTCCCGATCAGTGGCTCCACCGGTTACGGATTCTAGCGATAAGGTGAGTACTCCATTGCCGGTCACAATCCCCTGGGCCCTTAACTTATTCGGTTGTCGTCTTACCACCAGTCCAACCGCCCGCAATGGAGTAAGGCGATCAATGATGGACTGTGCGGTAGTGCCAAGTGTGGTCATGCAAAGTGACTCTCAAATATCTTCTCAATCTTGGGGATATGGCGTGACTCAGAAATGCCAATGATTTTGCGCTGTGGCATGCGACTGGTGCCGGTCTGGTGCCAGATGCCATAGTCGCTGCTGATACGAACCCTGCCAACGGTGCCATTGGATTCACCCGCTACTGAATTAGCTAGCGTTCCGGTCTCCCTAAGGATTGAATTGGTACGTTTGTACTTTAATGTACTCGGAGACAATGCGGACCATGGATTACCATCTGGATCGGTCTCACGCGCAAAATTGAGCTTAGTCTCACGCTCCATGAATAGTGTGGCTTCACGGATGGGTTTGTCGATGCTGGCAGCCTTTTTGATCAGGACGGTTAGCTCGTCTTTGGCGTTGCCTGAAATCGTGATTTTGACCATGGTTACAGCTCGTCTGCCCAGAGCGTCTTAGTGATCAGATAACCCTGGAATGCATCGCCCAGGATTGCAGCTACACCAAACGGGTTGGGGGGTGATGCCGCGATAATAAAGCGCCCTTCTGCCGTAACGCGATCGCGGTTACTCTCCACAAACGTCTCGTATTCACTCAGGGTGGTGAACCCGTTCTGAGGCAGGGTAAACCCAGAATCAACCCGCCACATATACGCTTCACCCGCTTGCTCAGGAGCTAAGTTTTGTGGTGCCTGTAGTGGCACGATCCAATGGCCCTCTAGGCGAATCTCGGATAGTTCAGCACCGGCCCCTAATGGCGTCTGACGTTGTTGTCTGCGTAAGTTTTCTCGTAACACATAGGCCATGCACACCAGCGGCTCTACCTCCAAGGATGGATTCCCCGTCATATTGGTAGTCTGCAACCCCGTTGGCATCTGAAATACCACCGTCAGATTGCTGTATGGGGCAAACGGACTCGTCATGGGCTAATCGTTGTCACGACAGACCGTGGGCGACAGCGGGTAAGCGAGGTTGGGCCAATTTGGTCGCAGCGATCGCAGTCACTTCGAATTGCTTCAAACCCATCAGGGATTGTTAGACCCTGCGCCTGGTCATACGCCCGCTGTAAAGCTAAAAGAGAGTCGATTGGCTTCTGTAGTCCAGTAAATTTTGTGCCTGAGGCTTCGCTAAGCGTCTGTTCTGTTCTGTTCTGCTCTATCCACTTAGCGGCACAGTAAAACGGGCGATAATGCGTGGCTTGGTCCGCATCAACGCCCGCACTCAGGGTTAGAAGTTCATTTAAATAATCATCATCAGCGTCCGTGGCCCCAGATCGTTCTTTAGCTCTGGCCAAGGCGTCAGGCTGAACTAAATAGGTCATGCATCAGGGCTCCATGCTTCAACCGTATCCCAATCAATGGATGCGGGTAGGTCAGGCACCAAGGCCACAGCCTCTAAGCTCTCAAATCCTTGAGCCGGTCTGGCGGCAAAGATACGACTAGCTGAGGCTGGCCCAATCCCTGGTAGCACCTCACTCTCATCAGCTTCGGCAGCTTTGTTAATCAGATCAAGCGCTGCATTTTGGAAACCCGGGTTTCCATTTTGAGACCCCGGGGTCTCACTTTTTGGAGCCAAGCCAAGCGCGATCGCCAGACTCTCAGGCACAGATGTACAGCCAGCGGGGTAAACTTCCCCGTGCCAGCCATAGGTTGTTGATAAAGGTGAGACTGTAACAAAAGCCATGGCTATGAAGCGGTAGGACGTTGTACGCGGATCACATAGTACGCCTGAGGATCGGTGATGACCGGCAGGCCAGTTTGATAGGACTCACCCGCCATGCCGACCGGTTTTTTCTCCATCATCCAGGTGTGAATGGTGCGACCACTAGAGTCCTTGCCAGTGTTGCGACCGACAGCGTAATAGCCCAACGTGTTATCGAGAACAATGGAGCTATCGGTGAAGTTGCTGGGGTCAGAGGTTGCGCCCGTATAGTCAGAAGCCATGTCATATTGACGTTGGGTTCCGCCGACCATCAGGAGATAGTCATAGCCAGCCTCAACATCCATGAACCGCTTGAAGCCAGTCTCAGACTCATAGCCACCGTTGTACAAGGAGATGCCGGTGTAGTCTTCATCCTCCAGAGTGTTGCTGAGGATGGTGTCGGTTACGCGGCGGCGAGGGGCGTTGACATTGGGCAGGTTGCGAACGGCG
>CALCPB010000876.1 GCA_937897665.1 uncultured Halomicronema sp.
AGAAAAAGGGGGACATCCCAGTTCAAATTGGCCAGAGCCTCCTTTTAAGGGGGCAGCGACAGTAGGGGATCGGCCTTTTTGCTGAGTTCTAGAAATGTGTATAAGCGACAGCAGTCGTCGGAGAGGGCTAGAGTCGTCTAGGATTTAAACCAGCGCGACGTTTTTTAGTTAGGCAAGGTCAATGGCAGGGACTCCAGACGTCCTGATTGTAGGGGGCGGCATCATCGGGTTAGCGATCGCCCTCAGGCTGCGACAAAATTCGCTCGCCGTGACGGTACTCAGTCGCGACTTTGCCGAGGCCGCTAGCCACGTCGCCGCGGGCATGTTAGCGCCAGGCGCCGAGGCGTTGCCTACTGGGCCACTACTGGACTTATCGCGCCAAAGTTTGCAGCGGTATCCCGATTGGGCTAAAAAGCTCGAAAATTTGACCGGACAAGACGTGGGCTATTGGCCCAGCGGCATTCTCGCGCCGCAGTGGACACAGCCCCAGCCATTCGCCGATACCCCCTCCCACAGGGGACGTTGGTTAGATGCCGCTACCGTGCAGCATTATCAACCGGGGCTAACGGAGGCGATCGCCGGGGCCTGGTGGTATCCCGAAGAAGGTCAGGTGGATACTCGTGCTCTCGCCCGCGCCCTGCGTCTGGCGGTTCAAGATGCCGGGGTGGAAATTCAAGAAGACGTCACCGTCCAGGGCTTTGTGCAGCAGCAGGGACGCGTGCAGCAGGTACAGACCACGGCGGGCAACTTTCAGGCCGGACACTACGTGTTAGCCACCGGGGCTTGGTCTAACGCGCTGCTGCCAATTCCGGTCTTTCCGGTGAAGGGGCAGATGGCCGCCGTGCAGGTGCCGCCCCACTACGGTCAAGCGCAGCCACTGCAGCGAGTCTTGTTTGGCGCAGACGGCATTTACATCGTGCCCCGGCGTAATGGCCGCATTGTGTTGGGCGCGACCAGTGAATCAGTAGGCTTCACGCCGGGCATTACCGCAGCGGGCATGGCGCACTTATTCCACAAAGCGGTGACGCTGTTTCCAGCCCTCAAAGATTTCCCCGTGCAGGAAACCTGGTGGGGCTTTCGTCCGACCACACCCGATGAAGCGCCGATTTTAGGCCCGAGCGCCTGCGAAAATCTCACCTTGGCTACGGGACACCACCGCAATGGCATCCTGCTCATGCCGATTACAGCTGAACTGGTGGCTGACGCGATCTTGGGTCGCCCGTCACCTTTGCTAGACCCGTTTTCTTGGCAGCGGTTTGAACCCGCCGCCGCTGTTTCTGTCCTGCCATCGCCGCCACCTATGCCCACTACCCATTCTCAACTCGTTCCTGCCCAGCCGCTTACCCCCACGCATCAGCTGGGGAATGATCAAGAGGCCCCGCTCGTCATCGCCGGTCGGGAGTTTCGATCGCGCTTAATGACCGGCAGCGGCAAATATCGCGACTTCGACACCATGCGCCAGGCGATCGCCGCCAGCGGCAGCGAAATCATTACGGTCGCGGTGCGTCGCGTGCAGACCAATGCGCCGGGGCACGAGGGACTGGCCGAAGCCTTAGACTGGTCGCGCCTGTGGATGCTGCCCAATACGGCGGGCTGTAAAACGGCAGAAGAAGCCGTCCGGGTGGCCCGTCTAGGCCGCGAGATGGCCAAACTGCTGGGACAAGAAGACAACAATTTCATCAAGCTGGAAGTGATTCCTGACGCCAAGTACCTGCTGCCAGACCCGATTGGCACGCTGGAAGCAGCTGAGCAGCTAGTGAAAGAAGGGTTCGCCGTGCTGCCCTACATCAACGCCGATCCGCTGCTGGCCAAGCGCTTACAGGAAGCGGGCTGCGCTACCGTCATGCCGCTAGGATCACCCATTGGTTCAGGTCAGGGCATTCGCAATGCGGCCAATATTCAGATCATTATTGAAAATGCCACCGTCCCCGTCGTGGTGGATGCAGGCATTGGGACCCCGAGTGAAGCCGCTGCAGCGATGGAAATGGGCGCGGATGCACTGCTGGTCAACACCGCGATCGCCCAGGCGCAAGATCCAGTCTTGATGGGTCGGGCCATGGGGCTGGCCGCGATCGCCGGACGATTGGCCTACAGCTCGGGACGTATTCCCGTCAAGGCTTATGCCAGTGCCAGTTCACCGCTCACCGGCAAGATTACCGATTAGGGAAGCAAATAAAGAGTAGAGGGTGGTGGGTAGAGGGTGCTCAAACAAGACAAAGAGGGGCGGGTATAAATTTGCCCCGTCGTTAGAAGAATGACATGAGCGGACAGACCCTTGTTAAAGGGGAGTGGGCGTCTCGCCCACGGTCTTGAATAACCGGATTCATACTTCAACTCAGCAACGCCGAAAAGTTTTCAAAGCAGGAGTGTTGGCGCACTAACCCTCTCACGCCTGTTCCTACCTGTCCTTACGCCCTACCTCCTAACCCTCCACTCTCTACTCCCTACCCTCCATTACTCTTCCACCGCATTCATCTGCTTCAAGACATCCAAGACCTCATCACACCAGTCAATCCAGTCCTGCTCGGAGCGCAGACCTCGGCGCAGGGTCAGGTAACGGTACCGTTCTTGGACAGAGGGCTGGGCATAGGATTGGTACTGCGCTTCCATTGCTTGATACGCCAGCCTCTGATCTAAATGCATCTGACGGCGGCGCTGCAGCTCACGAATGAGCATGTCGTTAGGCATGTGGGCACCGCCCAAAACTTTAACGAGCAAATCTTCACGGATGGGGGTCGGCTCGGTGGGCTCCCCGTACCAGCGATGTAGTTCGGCCCGGCCTGAGGCGGTGATGGCGTAGATCTTCTTGTCGGGTTTGCCGTCTTGCGGCGCTAACTCGTAAGCCGCCCAGCCTTTTTCCTCCAGCTTGCCCAGTTCGCGGTAAATCTGCTGCTGGCTCGCTTTCCAATAGCAGCTCACAGTTTTTTCAAACTGTTTACTGATGTCGTAGCCACTCGCCGGGTGTTCCGAGAGCACGGTCAAAATCGTGTGCGCCAAGGCCATAAATCAACGGGTCAACCAATCGTTTGACATATTCAATAAGTTGAGTATAAGCTCTGGAAGTATAAGCAACAAGTTGAATACCAACTAGTTGTATAAAACTTTCTGGGCAGATTCCATGATTGCTAAACCCATGTCATCTGTTGGGGGCGAAGCTCCTGATGCCGCTACGACTGAATCGCGATCGCTCCCGTTCCAAGCTTCACGTCGCCTCTGGTGGGCACTGCCGATTTGTCTCGCTGCGACTATCGGCACTGGCTATTGGGTGCGATCGCTGGGTCAGGATAATTCCACTGTTGAGGTAACCTCGGCGTTGCCGGTTGATGTGACAGTGGCAGAGGCAGTCGACAGCTACACCACTGAGCGCACCTACACTGGTGAACTGGTGGCGGAACGCAGCAGCAATCTGGGCTTTGCGCGCACCGGCAGCGTGGCCACCCTACTGG
>CALCPB010000877.1 GCA_937897665.1 uncultured Halomicronema sp.
GTGTACTTTCTTCATATCAATGGTGGGTAAATTGACGTCGCGATACCCTTCCTCATTCTCAGTACCTACGTTGGCGAGCTCTCCTGGCTCAATGTAGAACTCGTACTCTTCATTGCCATCCTTGACAACGAATTATTGAATGTCAGACATGGAACATCCTCGGGTAAGTGTTGTGTGCGCTGACCTCAGCCTAAATCTTTATTGCCGTCAAATATTTATCAGCCTCTAATGTTGCTGTGGGAGAGCCCCGTCGCACCAGAGTTGTTGGCGCTGGCATCGTGCAACTGAATCGTCCTGGTTTCTAGCTCTCGTTTGCCAACTCACTAGATCAGGTAGCCGCGAGCTCTGGACTCATAACATTTGGCGACCGCTTAACTGTGTCGGCATTCAAGTATTAGTTAAAAAATGAATACTGGATGCATCGCTGCTCAATGCTGGTATCTTGCTTAGGAATGCAATTGCATGGATTTTACAGAAAACAAGCCTTAAGAGGAGAAAATTGAAGTATGGCTAATAGACAAACTCGGAATCGCGCTGTGAATTCTGCTGGGGGTTTTATGCGAGACTTCCAAGCTTTTTTGATGCGAGGCAACGTTGTTGATTTGGCTGTTGCTGTCATTGTTGGTGGTGCCTTTGGGGCGGTCATCAATTCCTTTATTGCTGATCTGGTGACGCCGATCATTCTGAATCCGGCCTTACAAGCCGCTGGCGTTGATAATATTGCTGACTTGACTGCGAACGGTATTCAGTACGGATTGTTTTTGGCTGCAGTGCTTAACTTCGTTGTCATTGCCTTCGTTATCTTCCTGATGGTGCGAGCGTTTGAAAAGGCCAAGCGGAAGGATGAGGTCGAAGCGGCAGCTGAACCCACCATTGAGGAAAAGTTGAACGACACACTCACTCAACTGACTGAAGTGATCAGCCAAAAGCTATAGCGATCGCGTCGGCACCTACCAAGATCGCTTCAGGGCATGGGCAACGCTAAAACCACGCCATGTGTAGGAGCATTAACAGCCATCAGCGATCGCGTTTGTGCAGGAGGCAATAGATTTTGCCATTGGAGTACCGCACCAAAATCGGTGCCTTCATCCTCCTTGTCGTTGCAAGGGGGATTTGGGGGTAGGTGCTGGCCCGAATGTGACCCAGCTCACGTGAGTTCAGGTTAGTTGACGGCGGCACTCAGAATTCTCAGGTAGGGATTAAGTCACGCTTATTTTGCGGTCAGGGATGGCTCAGGGACGGGCCGCACTATAGAAATCAAGCTGATGAAACAACTAACCCCCTTTAAGGAGTTCACACATCATGAAACGCATTGCCCTCGCCCTGACTGCTTTGACCGCTGTTACCCTCGCAGTTGCACCCGCTAGCTATGCCGCCCCGGATTTTGATGAGTTACGTCAAGAGAACCTCGATAAGGATGCGGTCAATTTCGATGAGCTGCGTCGCGAGAACTTAGAGAAAGACGCTGTCACTGAGATTCAAGTCAAGACGATTCGCTTTGATGACTTGCGTCGCGAGAATCTCGATAAGGATGCGGTTGATTTTGACGAACTTCGTCTCGTTTATCGGTCTACTGATGCGTGCGTTTAGGTGCAGGTGAAAGGCGTTGATTTCGATGAGCTACGCCGTGAAAACCTGGACAAAGACGCTGTTAACTTCGACGAACTGCGTCGCGAGAATCTCGATAAGGATGCGTTTGTTGAGCTACAGGTGAAAGGTGTTGATTTCGACGAGCTACGCCGCGAAAACCTGGACAAAGACGCTGTTAACTTCGACGAACTGCGTCGCGAGAACCTCGACAAGGACGCATTTGTTGAGCTGCAGGTGAAAGGCGTTGATTTTGACGAGCTACGTCGCGAGAACCTGGATAAGGATGCGATCGACATTGACGAGTTACGCCAAGAGAATCTAGAGAAAGGCTGTTAGTTTGACGATCTTCGTCGCGAAAACTTGGACAAAGATGCTGTCGATGGCGATGAGCTGCGCCGCGAGAACCTCGACAAAGACTAAATAACTGGCTTGATCGGCGACGCTCTTAGCGTCAAAACGTTTTCCTCACACACCTGTCGCCCCCTTGATTGTTTGATTGAGGGGGTTTTATTGTGGTTGGCGATGAGGGCGCGAGTCTGGTCCTCACCGGATTGGCGACGGCTGTGATGCTGCGATCGCCGCTCAGTCATGTCAGGCATGCCCGCTCAGTTATTGCAAATCGAGCACCTGGCGAATCAAGACTTGATCGCCCGCATTCAAACTAAACCGGCCTTTTTCAATATCGCGAATCCAGCTCTGACTTTTGCCCAGCTGATCGGCCAGGGCGCGCTGGGTCAGTTTTTGCTGTTGGCGAGCGGCTTTGATCATGCTGCCCGAGAGCTGCTGGCTGGCGCGCTCCGTGCTTTGGGTTTGCGACTTGCGACGGCGACTGGGGGGGTTGCGCTTGGGGATTTGCTGCCACCCCTCCGGTGATTCAAAGCCGAGCAGGCGGGCATTGAGGAGACGCTGCCATTTGTCGCGGGGGGCAGTATTGGTCAAACTCTGGTGACTTTGGGCGTCGTCGGTCCAAAAGGCGAGGGCCTCGTCGGCATCCTCGGGAATCGTTGCCAACTTAGTCCACAGCGGTTGAATTTCGGGTGGGTAGGTTTCGGGGTCGAAAATGGGCTTGAGGCCGTAGTGATAGACTGCCTCCAAATCCCCTTCAAAGGTTTTGAGTAAACGTTTGTGCGCGCCGCGAATGGTGGTGGCTTGGGTCAGCCGCTCCTCGCCGTAGGCGATACGCAATAAGGTGCGAACGGTCATGCGGTGATCGCCACCGAGGCGGAGCTTAAACGAGAGCCAGAGCATTAAGCGCACCGCGCCCTCATGCTGTTGCCAGTTGCTCATGACTTCTGACAGCAGGGCTTGAGGCAGGGTGCCGTACTGATAAAAGGCGGTGTGGTGGCGGTAATTTTGTTTGTTTAAGAAGCGTTCGGCCCAGAGGCCACTTTGAATGGTGAAGCTGAGGCCAATCAGGTGGCGATCGCCCGCTGTATCTTCTTCAAAAAAGTATTCCGTATCCAGCAACTGCCAGACTGCATGCTCGGGCAAGGTAAAAGCGGGGACTTTGCCCTGACGCGGCCAATTCATTGAGACCAACAGCTGACAACATTGGTAGACCCACTCTTTAATCAGCGTCAGTTTCTCTAACTTGGTGAGGTCTTTGCGTTTGTCGAGCCCTAAATACTGCTCGATTTGCTGATCATTAATAACGAATGACTCTGCCCATGGGCGATCGACGGTCACGGCATAGGCGGCAAAAATCAGGTGCATGCAGGCGGCCCGGATATCAAACCGCGATAAGGCAGCTTGGCCCGCTGACATCCCTAAGGGTTTAGGGGCGGCCTGCTCTGGGTCGGCATCGAGACGAAAGGTCATGTCGCCGCGCCCCCGGTGTACGAGTCGGCGATAACAGAGTTTATCGTCGGCATCGGCCTGCCAAGATAGGGCCTGCTGCTGTGTCAACACGTTGCAGGTTTCCCAAATCACCATCGAAGAGGCAAAGGGGGTCGTTTTGCCATTGAGAAAGATCTCAGGAATGGCGGCGGGGAGCAGGCTACTTTTACAGCGTCCTCTTTTCGGTTGTAGGGGCGCTAGGGACTCAACACTGCAAACGGTTACACAACGTGGAACGTCAACATCAGGACAACCATTGCAAAGGGTGGGATCAATCCAGTAGCCATCACCATCGTCGTTGGCCTTGATGGCCCCCTCTGGGCAGACTGGATGACAGCTCTCACAAACAATGCAGTCATCTTTGATGGTGTAAACCATAGGTAGTAGCCCTCGGAGTGATCGGGGGTGCGCATAACAGGCAGAAACGGTGGCAGTGAATTCTCAGCTCTAAGGCAAATTGCCGATGCAATGGCCTCGATGGCATTCGGTGAATGCACCGCAATCGCAGGCTGAATTCTGCTAGCTCCTGACTACAGGGATAACAATCCAAAATCTTGGTTTTTATATCATTCAATACAGTTTAAGTGTCTCTTAATATCTGAAAAAACCAGAAGTTGTAGACAAACTTTCTTTCACTTTAAAGTGTCGCCAAATTGACTGTTCTGGAATTTTGATTTTCGGCAATTCCTGACATTATTTTGATGTTGTTACAATGTTGGTAATTGTTCATCTAACTGTTTATCTCTTGATTTTTGGGTGGCTTGCCCATGGCCCACAGTCAATGGAGATCGCCATCACGTATGCTTGAAAAGCTCTAGTAAAAAGGGTTTTAGGTGAATAACAGAGATTTTGGTGTGGAGAATCCAGTCGTCAAATCAAGTGCAGAAACGAGCAATTGCCAGACGTCAGCGATGAAATTATCTATTTCTTCAAAACCTATCGTAATCATTGACATGCTCGATGTAAAGCCTCGTTAATAGCTCTTAAAACTTATTTTCTAGGTGCTTTATTTATCGCTTGAAGGTTGAAATGTACGGATCTTCGAGGGCGAATATTTGCTAATATCTCAGTAAGAGAGTGTGTCCGTTAAAAACTGTCGAATCCCCAATCAACCCCGATTAGTTAGGGCAGGTTTGGCCTGGTTGGCTGGTGCGATCGCCTCATGCAGCTTGTTTGTGATGTCACACTCGTCAGCTTTTTTGCCGCCTTTATTTAATGGATCGCTGTAACTGCGCCATTGCGACCAATGGCAGGCGTTTTTGTCCGAGAACGTATGGCCAATGGAGTCGCTGGTGTCATTGACAGTGCGATTGTCGGCTGACACTGCACTCAGGCAGGGCATCCTGCCGGGTCATCGCTTTGTCCCAGGGGTGGAGCGGTAGGGCGTAATCGGGCTGAGGCTGCTGGCGGGTGAGTAAAAGCCGATAGGCCTGGCGGCGCTCATGGTGACATAACGCCGATTTAGGCCGGCACTGAGGGCAGAGCAAGCGTTGCGGCCCCGTTGATCAATTGCCGAGGAAACGATGTGATGACCACCGTAGAGTTTTACGAAAAGCCGGGATGTGTGGGCAATGCCAAGCAAAAGCGTTTGCTGCAGGCGGCGGGCCATGAGCTACGGGTGCATAACCTGCTGACTGAAGGGTGGACTGCTGAGCGATTGCGACCGTTTTTTGGCGATCGCCCCGTCGCCGATTGGTTTAATCCGACCGCGCCGCCGATTACGCAGGGGCAGGTTTTGCCTGCAACGCTGCTGGCTGACGAAGCCCTAAGCCTCATGGTGCAACAGCCGATTCTGATTCGTCGCCCCCTATTACAGGCGGGCGATCGCCAAGTTGCCGGATTTGACTTGGCCGCGATCGACGACTGGCTGGGCCTGACCCCCAATACCGACCTGACTCAAGATGTGCAAACCTGCCCACGGACTCACTGAGTTCCCGATCACCGCAAGCGGAGGAGGCGGAAGGCAAAATTTAGCCAAAACTCAGCCGAGATGCTTATGAAGTATCGCCCCTGCTCCCTCGCGCCCCGCTCCCTCTACCCTCATACACGCTACTCCAAAAATTACACACTCTTTAGGAGACGATGCACCATGATGACCCTACAAACAGCTGACG
>CALCPB010000878.1 GCA_937897665.1 uncultured Halomicronema sp.
CGGGTCCTGAGCCTGAGCCCCACCCAAATAATAGACGATGGCGTGACCGAGCAGACTCAAGCGCGACGGACGCTTTACACGTGCAATCTCTGAGTCGAGCCGCGCGTGCGGGGCCGTAGCCTGTTCCTGCTGCTCTGGGGAGATGAGTTCTAACCGAGCATAGAGGTCTTGTTGTGTCATGAGCCTGTCCTTCAAAATCAGGTCAGCTCGAATCGATTCGGCATAGTTGAATTGTCCTCAATTCACCTCTGGCCGAACAGAGGCAGTTGCCGTGAATTGTTTTGGTAACAGTTTGTTTTTCTGGAACTGTTCTGGTGAAAAATCGTTGAATGAAAGCATTGGGTCACGTCAATGCTCAGTGCTCGGACTCCGTCCCATCGCAGCATCCCGCATTCTATCGAGACACCGGGCTCTAGACAATCCTAGGCGTCGGCTGCTGACCACAGGGAGGTGGTCTGCCGCAGGCTGCTGAAATCGCCATTGCCAAGAATCAGATGGTCCAAAATGGGAATGCCCAACAGCTGCGACGCTTCTAACAACTGCTGGGTGAGGCTGATATCTTCTGGGCTGGGGTCAAGATTGCCGCTGGGGTGATTGTGAGCAATGATCACGCGAGTAGCCCCTTGCCGAATCACTTCTTTGAAAATATCGCGGGGATGGGCCAGCGTTTCCGTGGCGGTGCCGATGGTAATCACCTTCATCCCCAAAATGCGATGTTTGACATCGAGAAAGAGCACCGCAAACCGCTCTTGAGACTGCCACATCAGTTCATGACTCATCGCCGCAGCGGCGACACTGGGGTCATCGACCACCGTTTTTTCCGGCGGGCGCGACTGCAAAACCCGTTTACCCAGTTCGATCGCGGCCAAAATGCTGGTCGCTTTCGCTGGGCCGACCCCCGGTATCGTCATCAGCTCTTGAGCGGAGACCTCACGCATCACATTCATGGCATCGCGCTGATCGGCGCTTAGGCATTGCAAAATGTATTGTCCTAAGCCCACTGCCGACAGCTTGCCAGGGCCTTGACCGGTGCCCAACAAAATGGCAATCAATTCGGCGGTGGCGAGGGTTTTGGCACCCTGGGCCAGCAATCGCTCACGGGGGCGATCGCCCGCAGGCATGTCAGTTACCCGCACTTGGTAAGTCGTCATAGCAGCACCCGAGCCAATAAAGTGAGAAGATTTCCTGGTTAGGACTGACGCATAGCCTCCTGACGTCCCCAAAACTGGGGGACGTTGCATCCAATTTCCCTACAGTTGGGGGGAGGGGGGCGAAATCAGATGTAACTGCATCAGTCCTATCTGTACTCAGTAAGCCCAGGCCACTTGTGCCCATAACGTCGCCATGACCGCCACCGATTCCAGTTCGATTGATGTCAGCTCTATCGATTACCGAGCCCTTAAAAAGCAGTTGGCGCAGTTCAGCCGGTTAGAAACGCCGCCAGTGCTCTCTGATGCTGAAAGCGCGGACGTGCGGGCTGCTCTCAAGCACTTCAATGAGGCCGCTGACTACGAGACCTTGGGCGTCTGCGCCGATACGTTGGCGACGGGGCAGGCGGCGATCGAAGCCTATGTCGCGGCCTTGAGTCGCCCGATTCAGCTTGACCTCGACCCGCGCAGCGGCCCCGTCTATCTGAAGTTCAATACGCTCAAAGGGGCCTGGTACTTAGACGATTATGTGGGCACTGCGAGGGGCGTTTTGATTTCATTTCACGCTTCTGAGCCTGAGGTCGACGTCATCAACGGCACCTATGGGCCGTTTCCGTTTGATTTGTTTGGCTAGGTTTGAGCAGTCAAGGTGGTTGCTCGCCACCGAATACCCGGAGGGGCGGGTACTTGGGAGCGATGAAATCCAGGTTTCAGCCAAACTTGCCCCGACTGTACCGGCATATGCTTTCTCGACAATCGCCTCAGTGAGCAAACGCCCCCATCTGCACTTGGCGTGACAGTTGATGAGCTGGCTGAGCGGAGCAAGCGAGAGGGCGGCCTGACATCCGTGAATCTTCAGATCATTTGACCGCCAGCTATGACAGCTTGGGTAGTGTCTTGGGAGCGCGATCGCATAGAAACCGGCACGATAGAACGGTATTCGTAGTCAGGTTTGTTGAAGTGTCTGAAAATCGCGTTATGAAACAGCAAAAGCACTGCCCTGAATGTGGGGAAACGAAACTTAAACGCATCCAAGTGCGGGGCATCAAGAAATGCAGCAGCTGTGGCACGTTTGTTGATCTTCGCCAGGGCACTTGGTGGCGCAAACTATTGTCTGCCTGACGATCACGATCGCCGGTTATTGCCAACTTGATTAGAGATACACATTGAAAGGTTTGTAGAGATGAATGGCTATCTGTTTCGGCAGATAGCTTTTTTTATGCTCTCGTTTTAAGGTCAAAAGGTTGAACGATTGACTCAGGCTGGAAAACTAAAAATAACCCGCAGAAATCCTGGTTGTGGGTTTTCTCTCGCCAGGATGTGGATGAAAATTGAGAAGGCTGCTCCGATTGTTGTGGGTAGTCGCTGGAAATCTATGAAGGAATACCGGGTATGCTCACGATCGCCGATATTATGACCACCACCGTGCAGGTGATTGATCGCCTGGCCACCGTCGCGGATGCGATTGTGCAAATGCAGACCCATGGCGTGCGATCGCTGATTGTGGATCGGCCTTCGCCAGAGATGCCCTACGGCGTTTTGACTGAACGCGACGTGGTTTACAAAGTCTTTGCCCGCAACTTGGAACCAGCGCGGGTGATTGTGCAAGACATCATGCGCCAGCCCTGTATCGCGGTTGAGCCCCATATGACCTTAAGAGAAGCGGCCTTGCTGATGTCTGATGCCGGCATTCAGCGGGCACCGGTCATCAAAGATGGTGAATTGCTGGGCATTGTGTCGGTGACGGATCTGGTGATGAAAGGCTATGTGGCCAGCACTGTATTGCCGAGCTGAGCGATCGCCGGCGGTCGCCACACCTATGGGCCAGCCTGACGGTTTATAACAACTCTGGCCTTTTCGGTCTCTAGCCTCTTTATGCTGAAGTCATGAGCGTTGGTGGTTGTGAGGAGGGCAGCGTCGCAGTGCAGCGGGTAATTAGACCACTACAAAAAATTTGGCAGCGATTTACCGTTAGTGAAGCGCAAATTGCGGGTCATCTGGAGGCAATTCGTGCACAACTGCCGACGACGGAAGTAATTTTGATCGGCAAGCCCCAGGCTGGTAAAAGCTCCATCGTGCGCGGCATGACCGGCCAGCCGGCAGACATCGTCGGGCAAGGATTCAAGCCCCATACCCGCAGCACTCAGCAATACCCGTATCCCGCTGCGGATCTGCCGCTGCTAATCTTTACCGACACAGTGGGATTGGGCGATGTTGAGCGCCAGACCCAAGAGATTGTGGAAGATCTGACCCAAACGCTCCAGGCTGACGCTGGGCGATCGCGCCTCTTTGTGCTGACGGTGAAGATTACGGACTTTGCCAACGACAGTCTGCGTCAGGTGATCTCAGAACTCAAGCAAGCGTTTCCCCAGATTCCCTGCATTCTGGCGCTGACCTGCCTGCACGAACTCTACGCCACCCCTACGGATGACCATCCCGACTATCCGCCCCAGCTTGAAGCCATTACCCGCGCCGCTGAAACCACTGAAGCGAATTTTGGGACGCTGTGCGATCGCAGTCTGCTGCTTGACTTCACGCTTGAAGAAGACGGCTACGAGCCGACATTCTATGGCTTAGAGGCCCTACGGGAGGCGCTGGACGATCTGTTGCCCCAAGCTCAAGCTCAGGCTATTCACCAGCTGTTGGAGACTGATGAACGTGGCAAAGCGATCGGTGATTTGTATCGCCGGGTGGCCCGCCATTACATCAGTGCCTTTGCGGTTATGGCCGGCATTGCGGCGGCTGTACCGCTGCCCTTTGCCACCATGCCAGTCTTGACCAGTCTGCAGGTGTCAATGGTGGTGGCGTTGGGGCGGGTCTACAACCAAACGCTGACCTTTGGCCAAGCCCTCGGGGTGATTGGCACGCTAGCGGGGGGCTTTTTCGCCCAGGCGATTGGCCGCGAATTGGTGAAATTCATTCCCGGTATCGGCAGTGTGGTGGCGACCTCTTGGGCTGTCGCCTACACCTGGGCTTTGGGCGAAGGCGCTTGCGTCTATTTTGGCGATCTGATGACGGGCAAGGTGCCCGATCCCGAGGCCATTCAAGATCTGATGGGCGCTGCCTTTAAACAAGCCCAGCAAGATTGGCGCGAGGCCCAGCCAGATGACTAATACCAGCTCTCCTCACAAGTGCTATGAAGATTTGAGATGGCGAGTCAAAGAGAAGCGGCTGGAGAGGGGGAGGGATCCCAGATTGGTCAATCCAGCCATGCGTCTTGCCCGCGAGCAAGACGCAAAAATAAAAGTAGGATGCACTTGGGGGAGAGTAATGACTATCGTCGTAATCGGCAGAAGCGGTGTAGCGTGTGCCGCGAATTAATCGCTGAATGAAGAGGACTGCAGCCTGATGTTGAAGCTCAAACGTTGGCAATGGACGGTGTTGGCCCTGCCGCCCCTAACACTGCTCATCGGCCTCTTGATTCTCTCGGGCCTGCAGCTGCAGCAGTGGGGCCTGAGTTGGGTCTGGGCGCTGGTGGCGATCGCGGCCGTGGGGTGGCGTTGGGGGTTTAGTCAGTGGACCAAACCGAGTCCCGGTGCGCTAGAGCAAAAGCTGTCAGACGTGCGATCGCAGCTGCAAGACACCCTGGCCGAAACGGCACAAACAGTGCCCCCCGATCAGGTAGAAACGGTGCTGCGGCGAACCCTTGAAGCCGCTCAGGCCGATCCGCCCATTTGGGAAGACTGGGCCAGCTTTGCCCAACGCTGCCAGACGCTGATTCGCGATATTGCCCATCTCTATCATCCCGAGGTGAAATATCCCCTACTCAATATTTATGTGCCCCAGGCTTACGGCTTGATTCGGGGCACGGTGGATGACTTAGATCGCTACATGCGCGTGGCGGCTCCGGCGTTGAACCAAGTCAGCGTCGCTCAGGTTTACCAAACCTACGAAACCTATCAGGCGCTAGAGAATCCCCATCTGCGGTTAGGGTCTGTGCTGGATCTGAGTCGCTTGCTCTGGAAACCGATTGGGGCTGTGGCCCGAGTAGTGGGACGTCCCTTTGGGAACCAGGCTAATCAGCAACTGGTGGCCAATTTTGATCAGACTTTGCGAGAAACTGCGCTAACGATTTTGTGTAAGCAGGCGATCGCCCTCTACGGTGGCATCACCGCGCTCGATTTTGCCCAAGCTGCCCCCGACTCCGCCCAAAGTCAAAGTCTGCGCGCTCTGATGGAAGCGGCTGACTCACCCCAGGCGATCGCTGCAGAGCCAATTAATCTGCTGCTGGTGGGGCGCACCGGGGCCGGTAAAAGTAGCCTGATCAATACCTTGTTTCAGCAAGAACGGGCCGAGGTCGATGTGCTGCCCAGCACCGATCAGATTGCCAGCTATCGGTGGGAAACTGCCACGGAAGAGGCCTTGGTGCTGTGGGACAGTCCTGGTTATGC
>CALCPB010000879.1 GCA_937897665.1 uncultured Halomicronema sp.
CCTGGGGAGCGGAGACTTGTCAAAAGGATAGCCCGTTTCCCTATGTGCTCGCCGCCGCTGCCCAGGCATCTGATGCTCCCACCTTTCCGGCACCAGATTTAACTCGGCAAACCTCACTGAGATCGGACCTAGTCATGGCCCTTCTCGATTCTGATCGACCCTCCCATCAACCCTTGGCTCGTCGTCGGATCTCACCTATTACTGCTTTCGGAGGCCGGTTGAGACAGCGCTGGTTGAGACCGATTCTCGATTTTTCGCTGCCTCCTGACCGGATTTTTCATCGGGTATCAGCCTACGAACTGTTGGCAGCAAGGGTGGATGTGCAGACGGCTACCGCAATCGCCCAGTCATCGGTTGTGGTGATCGGCGGGGTAGGCTATGTCGAAGGCGGGGGTGATCCGCTCGCGACGGATATTTCTCCGAATCCGCAAGCGATCGCCTACTGGCGGCAGTGGGGTCGAGACGACAGCATCGAGAAAACCTTCGCGGGTGGCGAAGCAATCGCCTACGACGTGCATCATTTTTTACAATCCCATTATGTGACTCCGGTGCCTGCTCTGTGGGTGGTTGGCAGTGCTGCTGGAGTTGGGGCAGGTGCTGCCCTGTATGGCATTCCCCAGCTAAACAGTCGCCGTCAAGGATTTTTGCTATTAGCCGGAGCCACCAGTGGCTATGGCTGGTTAAGTCTGCAATTGACGATTGGCACCGGACTCTTGCTGCCCTGGCTATTGCCCAGTGCCACCGTTTGGATTTATGTCTTACCTAAGATTTGGAGATTACCGACATGAGGAGTGAAAGGTTTGTGATGGGGATAGTCGCGTTTAGTCGTTTTGGTGTTGCTGTAAATGTGGTTTTTCCTGGGCTTGGGCTTGCCGATGCCGCCGTATCGACCTTAAGAACCGCTGCGCCAATCCAGGAAGGGCGCAGTAGCTATGCCGCTAAATGCGATCGTTGTGGGCCGGGGCTGACCTTAAGAACCGATGCGTCCTTCTTAGATTGGCTGTTAGAGGCAGATAACCAAGATGCGGACGAAAATCCTCGTACGAAACGGGGTGATGAGTTTTGTGTAGTGAATTTTGAGTCGGACGGCGTCAGTCAAGTGTGGAGAGATCGCCCTACCTTCGTCATTCAAGGTAGCCCTCGCAGCTTGGCGCTCTACCGCGATACTGCTCAAGATCCTATTTGGGAATATCCAGTGAACGAAATTACGGTAGTCGTGTACACCGGCCCTCCCCTCGAACCGGATACGACGTACACTTTGCGGGCTCGCCATCCCGATTTCCCTTCCTCTATTTATGAGCAGCGAGAATTGCAGACAGTGAGCTTTGAGGAAGAGGTGAAAACCGCCGTTAGTTTATTCGCTTTAGAGAATGAATCTCGTACTTCTGGAGAAGACTCGGAAACAGCGATCGCGATCGCTCGGGCTGACTATTTTTGGCAGCAGGGATTGGAAACCGATGCCTGGGCGACTCTCTGGCCGCTGCAAGCCGAGTCCTCTGAAGTGGCTGAGGCGATCTCGATCAGTACTGACCGGCTTTGTAATCTCGCACCAGATTTCGGCACCAACCTAGAATAAAACTGACTGGGTAAGCGTGAGATTCACTATGACGGCACAAACAGCACCTCAACTTCAGCCCCTTTGGCTACAGCTCCCAGATGAAGTGACGCTGCAGGTGACCCCTGAGCAGTTTGCGACATTAGCAGGGACAAACCGCGATCTCAGATTAGAACGCACAGCAGCAGGAGACCTGATCGTGAACCCACCCGCAGGCAGTGAGTCAGGACGGCGCAATGCTAGCGTTACAGGGCAACTTTATGCTTGGTCTGAAGTAAATGAGTCGCTAGGAGAAACCTTTGATTCTTCGACTGGATTTGAGTTGCCCAATGGGGCCAATCGCTCGCCGGATGCCGCGTGGGTGCGCCAGCAGCGGTGGGAAGCGCTGACGTCTGAGCAGCGGGAGGGATTTGCGCCGCTGTGTCCTGATTTTGTGGTGGAACTGCGCTCAAAAACGGACGTGCTCAAAGGGCTGCAGGCGAAGATGCAGGAATATATCGATAACGGTGCCCAGTTGGGCTGGCTGATTGACCCGCAAAACCAACGGGTGGAAATTTATCGGCCTGATCGAATGGTCGAAGTTTAGGCACATCCCAACACGCTGTCTGGTGAGTCGGTCTTGCCGGGTTTCACCC
>CALCPB010000880.1 GCA_937897665.1 uncultured Halomicronema sp.
CGCACCCTGCCGCCCCTGATGGCGACCACTAAGATCTCTCAAAAGGCTGCCAAGACAGGCTTTGAGTGGGATTCCGTCGAGGGAGTGTGGGATAAATTTCACGAGGAACTGGAGGAGTTTCGGACGGCGATCGCCCAAGAACCCAAAGAAAATCAGTTGGCCGAACTCGGTGATATCTTGTTCACCCTTGTCAACATTGCCCGCTGGCACGATTTAGACGCCACCGAAGCCCTACAAACCACTAACCGGCGCTTTGTACAACGCTTTGAGCAAGTTGAGACTTTGGCCGGTCGCCCGCTCACGGACTACACGCTGGATGAATTGGAAGCTTTTTGGCAACAGGCTAAAAATAACCTGAAAGCAGAAATATCCGACGATGTCGCAACACCGCCTACCCACTAAAATCCTGACCCGAATACAGGCGATGCATAAAAACGGCTGCCGTTCCTAAGGTTTGGCAAATTCAGACGGACGGCGGAAATTTTCAACCGGGGTATCCGCCAGTGCCCGCTGCATAAAGTCGCGCCAAATCGGAGCGACATAGGTGCCTCCCGTCGCGCCGGACCCCATGGGTGAATAGTCGTCGTTACCGACCCAGATGGCTGTCGAGAGTTGCGGCACGTAGCCGACAAACCAGACATCGCGTTGAGAGTCAGTCGTGCCAGTTTTACCTGCTGCGGGGCGGCCAATTTGTGCCGCAGTGCCCGTGCCACGAGTGATCACGCCCTGCAGCACATCAGTGAGTGCCGCCGTTGCCCAAGGGTCGAGAATCAACTGCGGTTTGGGCGTGTTATCGAGCAAAATGTTGCCGTTGCTGTCGGTCACTTGAACGATAAAGGTGGGGTCAGAATGCCAGCCGTTGCTGGCAAACGAGGCGTAGGATCACGCCATATCCAAGTGGATGAGATCAAATGCTAACAGCGGCAGTGAAATGACTGGCTCCATCGGACTCTCGATACCTAAAAGGCGCGAAATCTCAACAACGCGATCAACCCCAACGCTCTGGCCCAGCTTGACAGCGGGGACATTCCGCGAGACTTCCAAAGCTTTACGAATGGGAATGTTGCCCATAAAGCTGCCGTCGTAGTTACGCGGGTTGTAGTACTCATAGCCATCAGCATAGCTAGCGGGCGTGTCTTGAATAATGGTGTCAGGGGTGTAGCGCCCCGAGGCAAACGCGGCGTAGTAGACGAATGGCTTAAAGGAAGAGCCCGGCTGCCGCTGGGCCTGTACAGCCCGGTTGAACTGGCTATCGTCATAGCTCACTCCACCGACCATCGCTTTCACAAAGTGAGTGCGCGGATCGATCGCCACCAGTGCCATCTGGTCGGCCCGCACGCCCCGCGCTCGCAAAGCGGCATGGTTGCGCTGCACCGTCTCTTCGGCCATGCGCTGCATGCCCAGCTCAACGGTCGTTTGGATGCGCATCCCCCCTTTAAGAACGGCATCATCCCCAAACGCTTCTTTTAGCTCTTGCACTACCGCTTCGGTCACATAGGGGGCTTGACTACCGCGAAACGAGGTAATTTCACCCACCAATAACGGCTGGGCTTTTGCGGCAGCCTCTTCGTCAGGCGTGATCCACCCTAATTGCCGCATGCGACCGAGCACCGTCGCCTGCCGCTGTTTGGCCAAAGGATAGTCAACAAAGGGACTGAAGCCTTCTGGTGCTTGGATCAGCCCCGCCATCATGGAGGCTTCCGCCAGCGACAGATCCTTGGCTGCTTTATTGAAATAGCTTTGGGAAGCGGTCTCAACGCCATAGGTGTTGTGCCCCCAATAGACCTGATTCAGATACATTTCCAGAATCTGGTCTTTCTCAAAAATCTGCTCTAGCCGCATCGACAATACGGCCTCGGCAACCTTGCGGCTGATGGCCTGCTCAGGAGTGAGGAACAGGTTTTTCACCAGCTGCATCGTGATAGTTGAGCCCCCTTCCACTGTGGAACCCGCCTGTACGTTGGCCAACAGAGCCCGACCCACACTACTGGGATTGATGCCTCGGTGAGAATAAAAATAGCTGTCTTCGATCGCCAGAACAGCACGTTTGAGATGGGGGGAGACCTCGTCTAAGTCCACCACCTCACGGTTAGCCTCATCGTGCAGGCTATAGAGCAGCGTCCCATTGATGTCGTAGACGTAGCTGGTTTCGCTGGGTAAGTAGTTGCGTAGCACCCGCACGTCGGGCAAATTGCGAAAGCTAATCGCTAAGCCGACCAATCCACCGGCAGCGATTGAACTCACCAGCATGGTTGAGCCCAACAGGGTCGCCACGGTGATTTGTCCAACATCTTGGACAAACTTGATGACGCCACCAGTGGCGGAGTTAGCTCGAGGGGCCGTTGCTCGTTTAGGAATCGTGTTGGTCGACACTATTACACGGGGATTTACGCAAGGGGGACTGAATCGCCTGAGGTTTTGTAATTATAGAAGCTGGGTTCTGAAACGGTGATAAATAGCCGCTGACCACAGGATAAAGTAACTAAACCAGGCTGAAGCGGTGATCGTGCCAGTTAAAAAGTTGCGAAACAATGATGTAACTCGAATACCGCATTGAGCCTCAGCAAACTGCCCATTGATATCGGAGATGATTGCATCTTTTAGCTGTTATGGCACAAATTCCAGACGAATTTCAGTGGATCTATCGAGGGGTAACGGAGGTTTTTCCGGATCAGCCTGATGCTGACAGTGAGCAGGACAACTTATTGGTGCGCCTGCAGCAGAGCGATCGCCCACTGCGTATCAAGCTCGGCATCGATCCGACTGGGGCAGAGATTCATTTGGGCCACAGCATTCCGGTGCGCAAGCTGCGCGCCTTTCAAGACGCGGGGCACACGGCAGTACTGATCATCGGCGACTTTACGGCTCGCATTGGTGACCCGACGGGCAAATCGGAAGTCCGCAAGCAGTTGACCACCGACGAGGTCAAGTCAAATGCTGCCACTTATCTTGATCAGGTGCGGTCAATTTTGGACTTTGACACGCCTGGCCGGTTAGAAATTCGTTACAACTCTGAATGGCTGTCAACGCTCGATTTGAGCCAGATTTTGGAGATCTTTGCCACGATGACGGTGGGCCAGATGCTTGCGAAGGAAGGGTTTGCTGAACGCTACGAGAAAGGCACGCCAGTCTTTTTGCATGAATTCTTTTATCCCCTCATGCAGGGCTATGACTCGGTGGCGGTGCAGGCAGATGTCGAGCTCGGTGGTACCGACCAAAAGTTCAACATTGCGGTCGGGCGCGATCTGCAGCGACATTTTGGCCTGAAACCGCAGTTTGGCATGCTGCTGCCGTTGCTCATCGGCAGCGACGGCATTCAGAAAATGTCTAAATCTTTGGATAACTATGTCGGGCTGCAGGAAGATCCGCTGACGATGTACTCCAAATTGGAGAAAACGTCTGATGCAACCATTGAGCAATATTTTGAGCTGCTCACTCGGTTGCCGTTGGATACGCTGCCAGAAAATCCGCGCGATCGCCAAAAGCTACTGGCGTTAGAGATCACTCGTCAGTTTCATGGCGAAGCGGCAGCTCAGCAAGCTCAACAAGATGCGGTCAATCTGGTTCAGGGCGGCGATGGCGGGGCAGCGGCTAGCGTACCCGAGTTTTCTCTTGGAGCAGTCAACTTTCCGGCTAAGGCGTTTTACTTGTTGGGGGCTACCCCACTTTGTGCCAGCAGCAGCGAAGCGCGCCGCCAAATTCAAGGTGGGGCGGTCAAGCTAGAGGGCGATCGCCTAGCTGATCCCAATATTGTGTTCGAACAGCCCACTGATCTATACGGCCAAGTGCTGCAAGTCGGCAAGAAAAAGTTTGTGCGCCTCGTGAAGTAACGGCAAGCAATCGGGAAGAGCGCATCGTATTCATGCTGATTTCAATCAATTCGTCGCGAGGTGATTGCCATGACCAACCGTCTTCCCGCAGACCGCATCATCGTTCCCCTTGACGTAGCGAATGCCACAGCGGCCCATCGGTTGATTGACCAAACTCCCCAAGTTACATTTTGGAAAGTGGGGTTAGAACTGTTTGTGAGTAGTGGCCCTGAAATCCTGCAATATTTGAAAAGCCAGGGAAAGCGGATCTTTCTCGACCTCAAATTTCACGACATTCCTAACACGATGGCAGGAGCTTGCCGAGCGGCGAGCCAGTATGGGGTGGATTTGCTGACGGTTCATGCCACTGCTGGCCCCGACGCGCTTAAAGCAGCCGTTGAAGCGGCCCAGGCCGGAGCTCAGACCGCTCAGCAATCGCCACCTCAACTTATTGCCGTCACGGTTTTAACCAGCATCAGTAATCGCTCATTAGCGTTAGATCTGAAGATTCCGCTAGAGCTGCCTGACTATGCGTTACAGATGGCTTTACTCTCGCAGCAGGTGGGCCTTGCTGGCAGCGTGTGCTCTCCCCATGAAGCAGAACTGCTGCGACGCTGCTGCGGTCAAGATTGGCTGCTCATCTGTCCTGGAGTCAGACCAACCTGGTCGCAAACCGGCGATCAAAAACGAGTCATGACGCCATCAGAAGCGGTGCAGGCTGGGGCTGATTTTCTGGTAATTGGTCGACCGATTACTCAATCACCTGATCCCAGTGGAGCGTTTCAACGCATCTGCGAATCACTGAGCTAAAAATCAAAAAGCAGGACTCTAGCACAATTAATTTAGCCCTAAGTCTTAAGCTTTAAAGGGCTATCCAAAATTTTCTACAACAAAATCGCCATCCCCCAAACAGCAAAGTACTAACTTTGCATCGTTAACATTCGGGCGATCGCGATCTGTTGAGTCGTCTCTGTTGCGAAACTTGCTAGCTCTGACGGCGAAAACGTCTTCTCTGACGTCGTCTAGCGACTTCTTTACGCTTGCGCTTTTCGGCAGGCGTTTCAAAATGGCGCTTTTTTTTCATGTCAGCAAAAATGCCAGCGCTCGACACTTTGCGTTTGAATCGTCTGAGAGCAGATTCCAGATGTTCGTGCTCTCCAAGTACCACTTGGGCCATGCAGTTGCCTCCTAAAAATTGCATTTAAAGAAAAAGAATGAGGACAGAGGGTACAGACCCCTTTGTCCTCCGAAGGTTTGGCAGTCTTGGTCTGGTGACTAAGCTATACCTGAGAGCGATTAGAAATCGCGGCCACCACCGCCACCATTTCCGCCACCCCAGCCGCCACGGCCACCACCGCCCGAAGGCTTGCGCTCCGTACGAGGACGAGCCTTATTGACTTTGAGTGTCCGACCCATCCATTCGGCGCCATCAAGATCTTCAATGGCAGCATTTTCTTCTGCTTCTTCAGACATCTCTACGAATGCGAAACCTCTCATACGACCGGTTTCACGATCCACAGGTACCTGAATTCTTTTGACGCTACCGTACTCTTTGAAAACTTCATTGAGATCATCTTCGGTGGCGTTGTAGGAAAGGTTCCCTACATAGACGGTCATGGCTTACCTCACAAACAAGTAGATAGACAAATCGAGATCGGAATACGGGGGAAAGCTTTCGAACCAGAGGCAAGAGAACGAAATCCCAAAAACCAGCGAACACTCAGCCACCGAAACCTAATCCAGTCTACATCATATCGTCAATCCCCTAAGTCGAGCGATCGCGGATTTTTGTTGAGTTGACAGTCTCTCTAGCTTCGATATGCTTCACAAAGTCGCGTTTTACTGACATTGGTGCATTCGGCACAGGTTGCTCTGTCTGGACGGCTCTAACCGTCATTAAGTCAGTCCTGGGAGAGCAGTATTACCACCAATTTCAAGTCAGGTCTACAGGCAATTTCAAGTCAGGTCTGCAGATCTCAAGATCAGAGAATTATCCCCTGGCATGACGCTGCAGTCGGCCACCCAATATTCCAGCCCCTGAGATACCCTCATCCTGTCTCAGGTTGAGGCTCCGGTGCTAGCCAAGTCATTATTCAGCGAGGGGTAAGTCTACATCCGCCGCGATTGCGCGATTAACGATAGTGGCTAACTGGGCTGCACTATCAGGAATTGATAATGCCGCTGCCGCCTTAGACATCTGATGTCGACGCTGCGGGTCATTGATCAGCTGCAGCACAGTATTTTGCAAAGACTCAACGGTCAAATCTGCTTGACGACAGACCATGGCCGCATTGGCCGCCGCAAAGGCTGCTGCATTGTAGGCTTGATGATCTTCGGCCGCAAAGGGGTAAGGAATCAACAAGGACGGCGTCTGGGTGAAGGCTAGCTCTGTTAAGGTGCCAGCCCCTGCCCGGCTAATCACGATATCGGCTCGGTGTAGTAGCCCGGCCATCGTCTTGAAGAAAGGGCGATGAATATAGTGCGCGTGGCTAAGACTGTCAGCTTCTGCATCATTCGTACCCGTTTGATGAATGACCCAAGCCCCCGCGTCGAACCAGGTGGGCGCGGCCGAGCGCACCAGCTGATTGACGGCGACCGCCCCCTGGCTCCCTCCAATTACTACGACTAACGGTGCCCCATCTGGAACGGGCAGATCGGCTGGCAAGGCTGACGGTTCAAGAAATTGCGATCGCACCGGAGTGCCCACCACCACGCTTTTGGCACGAGGTAAATGACTGGTAGCGGCTTCAAACCCCAGGGCCACCAATGAACACCAAGGACTCAACCACCGAGTAACCTTGCCCGGCAAGGCATTCGACTCATGCAGTACCGTCGGCACCCCTAAGGAACGTGCCGCCAGAATGGCTGGTGCAGCAATGTAGCCCCCTGTGGTAAAGACGCCATCAAAGTCACCCTGCTTCAGGAGCTGGCGGACTTTGAGCGTAGCCTGCAACACCTGCCCTAACAATCGCAGCGCTCCTACCCCGAGCCGTCCCTGAAAACCACCCAATTTGACTGTGTGCAGAGGATAGGTCTCAGGCACCAGTTCAGTCTCCAAGCGATCAGGCACGCCCAGCCACTCGATGCTGTAGTGAGAAAGCTTTTCTGCCGTGGCGATTGCCGGAAACAAATGTCCCCCAGTGCCACTGGCCGCGATGAGAAGTTTTTTGGGAGGATCTGACACGGCCACGCTCTCTGATGGGATTGATTCAGGTGGGAATCGCCACTAGCGATCGTGCCCCCTTGCTGGGAGCTGTTTAAGACTGGGGAGCCGCCTCTAACGACGCGAGCGGATCTGGCAGCGTCTCCGTCGGAGCTTTGAAATCGCCAGTGATCACATATTCCAAGCGCAGTTTGAGCCAAGTGATCAGGGTTTTATCAGTGGAAATCACCGCTACCGCTGGTTGGGGGCAGCGCTGCTTGACGTCGCCAAAGCCAGGGCTCTCTAAGAATGCGGGTTGCTTGACCAGCCAAAAGTCAAGCACCTTCTCGTGTTCTTGGTAGTAGCGACGACGCTCTCGCAAAACCTCTTCGAGGGGCTCCTCTTCAAGCAAGAACTTTTGGCTGGCAAGTAGATAGTAATAGGTCTGCATAGACTGCTGCTAGTAACCACCGAGAGACAAAATTCTCTCATAGAAGGTTCGTGACTGAGTAGATGCTGGTTGTAAATCGATACGAAGGTCGTTAGTAGTCGCCCCGCATCACTTGTTTCATTTCCCGAACTGCCCGTTCTAGACCCACCAGAGCAGCCCGACTAATGATGGTGTGGCCAATGTTGAGTTCTTCCATCCCTTCAATACAGGCAATGGGATAGGTATTCACATACGTCAAGCCATGCCCAGCGTTAACCCGCAGCCCTGCCGCGATCGCTTTCTGAGTCCCCTTCTTTAAATCATTCAGTTCCTCGGCCTGCTCCGCTTCATCGTGGGCTTCGGCATACCGCCCCGTGTGCAGCTCAATAAACTTAGCAGTAGTTTGTTTGGACGCGGCGATCTGCTCTGATTCGGCATCAATAAACAGGCTGACGGGGATGGCCGCTCCCTGGAGCTTAGAAACCACTTGGGTTAGGCGATCACACTGTCCAGCCACATCTAAGCCCCCCTCAGTCGTGACTTCTTCGCGCTGTTCCGGGACTAACGTGACATAGTCAGGCTTGATGTCTAGGGCAATCTCAACCATTTCAGCGGTCGCGGCCATTTCTAGATTTAAATGCGTGCGCACCGTCTGACGCAGTAAACGAACATCACGCTCTTGAATATGACGACGGTCTTCTCGCAGATGCACCGTGCTGCCATCGGCACCGGCGAGTTCGGCTAAAACAGCCGCCGCAACGGGGTCAGGTTCAACCGTTCGACGCGCCTGTCGAATCGTGGCAATGTGATCAATGTTGACACCCAGCGTTGGCACAGCCGATCTCCTGATATTCAAAGAACAACAACCGTAGTTTCGATTGTAGTGAGGAATCGTAACGGCTAGGAAACTGGGGGCTATTTCATCAACTATCCCTAATCGTTAGGAAGCTTCTAGGCTAGGAGTTCAAGATGTCTGGAGAGGCGGTCGATGGCCTCGACCACCCTAGGGTGATTCACCGGCGTGGTAAGAGCTTCGCACTAAAGGCCCTGATCGCACGTGAGAGAAGCCAAGACTGCGGGCTCTGTCGCCCAATTCTGTAAACTCGGCTGGCGTCCAATATTTTTGCACGGGCAAATGAGCCAGCGAAGGACGCATGTATTGGCCCAACGTGACGCGATCGCACGCTACCCGCCGTAAGTCTTGCAGCGTTTCGATAACTTCTGCGACCGTTTCGCCATGCCCAAGCATGAGCCCTGATTTAGTGGGCAGGGTGGGATTGATCGCTTTGGCATACCGCAAAACAGCTAAGGAGCGATCGTAGCGACCGCCTCGGCGCACCGGCCCCTGGAGACGTTGCACCGTTTCAACATTGTGGTTGTAGCAGGCGGGCGCAGCACTCGCGACCGTTTCTACCCGATGCCGCTGTTGTTCAGCCGCTGCGTCGCCACCCCAAAAGTCAGGAGTCAACACTTCCACCTGCGTGTCGGGTAGGCGGGTGCGGATGGCAGCGATCGTTTTAACAAACCAGTCAGCTCCTTTGTCGGGCAAATCATCGCGCGCTACTGAGGTCAGCACCACATATTTCAGCCCGAGTAGCGCTACCGATTCTGCCACCTTGTCCGGCTCCTCTGGATCTAGCGGCAGCGGGGCATGGCCTTTGTCGACTTGGCAAAAGGCACAGGCGCGGGTACAAGTCGGCCCCATGAGCAAAAAGGTTGCCGTTTTATTGCTGTAGCATTCTCCTCGATTCGGACAGCGTCCCTCCTCACAAATGGTGTGAATGCCCCGTTGTTTCACAATGCGTTGCACTGTCGAAAGCTCGCTGGCCCGGCCAATCGAGGGCCGCAGCCAGGACGGCAAATTAATCAGATCGCGAGTGGATGACGTCATATTCCTCAAACTATCGGCCTTAAAGAAGAAATCCCGGTTGCTTGTGTGAAACTACTGACGGTGCTTGGGCGTAGGCGATCGCACTCAAGCCAACTGCCTCTTGATTCCCAGTCCTGAGGTCTGCCGCCGTTGGGGGTGGCGAAGCCGGCCCACCCTACCCAGTCAATGTAAAGATAGCCTGAAGCTGGATTCGGGCATTCTAACCCAACAGGGTTAGCCATTAAATTCTAAAAGATAGCGTTGTTCAGGGTCGGACTTAGCGTGAATGATCTTGTAGGCACAGGGTGCTCAATGATGCCGACACGGCCTCATACCGGCTGCGCTTGACATTATCTGTTGCGTGCAGCGAGAAAAATTAGGGATTAGTCTGTAACCCTCAAACTCCGCTAATATTTGCTTTACGAGTATTCATACTTCAGTAGTCGAGAGTTGTTTCCGAACTGGATAGTAATTGCTAAGTTATAAGACGGCAGCATTGAAGCAGCAGTTTTAACCGCAAGCGCTAGTTTGGAGTTGTTTGCTAGCCCATTGCATCTTTACCGCAGAGGAGTCCGCCGTGGCAACGCACAAAATTCTGGTAATTGATGATAGTCGCGTCATTCGGATGCGCGTTCGAGACATGCTGCCCCAAGGCAACTTTGAAGTCTTGGAAGCCAAGGATGGGGTCGAAGGTCTCAATGCCATTCGCGAGCAGCGCCCTAATCTCATCATGCTGGACTTTCTGTTGCCTCGCATGAGCGGTTGGGAAGTTTTTCAAGAAGTTCAAAAGCAACCTGATTTGCAGCACATTCCCCTCGTGCTGATGTCTGGGCGCAGAGAGGAAGTGACGGAGAAAATCACGGAGCCGTTTGAGTTCTTTGAATTCATTCAGAAGCCCTTTGAACAGAAGGAACTGATTGAAGCCATTAAAAAGCCCATGGCCAAGGCCCGGAAACCCCGACCGAAAGCGGCAGCGGCACCCGCAGCACCCGCAGCGGCAGGCGGTGATGCAGCACAAATTCAAGCACTACAGGCGAAAGTTGCCAAGCTAGAAGCAGAGGTTGCTCAACTCAAAGGACAAACGGCCAAAATTTTAGCCTTCATCAAGCAAAAGTTGAGATAGTCGGTTCTCCATCCATCTCTCGGGAGCGGTTGGCCTATTCGGCAAGCTGTTTCTGTCGGGCCAAGTAGCACCGAGCCATCGTTCGAAATGATCAAAAACGCCGCAATTGTGGGTATCACAATTGCGGCGTTTTTGTTGACCTGTGTTGTCTCGGGTGAATCGCCGATTCAGCAGCGCTCAGCGATCTCTGAGAGTGGCCATAGCGCTGACTGCACAACGATTCAACGGTCGATCAATCGATCAGATTAATCTTGCCCACGCGCACATAGTCTAAAAGACGATTGATGTGGAAGCGGTCAGTCGATTCCATATCGGAGTTTGACAGCATGGCCGAGGTTAGTTTGAGATGTTCTTGGCGGCTGAGCTGGCGTGATTTGACAGCCCGTTGAACCAAAGACTGAATACCCGATTGACCAGGAACGACAGAGACCATGACGCACTCACTTGTTACTCAAAACGATTTCCACTCAGGAGATTAAGGGCAAAACCATGGCTGACTAGTGAAGTCTGGCATGCACCTGCCCTGCTCTCTAGACCAAGACTATCGCCTGACCTCACCCCTTGAGATCAGGAGAGTCACCGATCACACAAACCCTTTACAGAGGCTTGTCAGAGCTTTCACAGACGTTTTTGAGGCGGACTCTATTCAGGCTTACGGTATTCACGGTGAGAAGTCTATTCACACCCCTTAAGCTAGGGAATAAGCCCTCGTAAATCGACAAGTTTATGGAAATTTATCGGCTCCCCGCTCTCTTTGACAACTACATTTTTCTGCTGTTTGATGCCGCCACTCAAACGGCAGCAGTCGTTGATCCGGCGGAGCCAGAGCCAGTTTTACGGCAGCTAAAGCAATTAGGCGCTACCCTAACGACGATTTTCAACACTCACCATCATGCGGACCATGTGGGGGCTAACCGCTCCCTACTGCAGCATTTTCCTGATGTGATGGTTTATGGGGGCAAAGTGGACCGAGGACGGATTCCTGGGCAACAGGTGTTTTTATCAGAGAACGATCGCGTGGCATTTGGGGGCCGAGAGGCGCACGTCTATTTTGTGCCGGGGCATACGCGAGCCCATATTGCCTACTACTTTCCGCCCATGACTGACAATGACTGGGGCGAACTGTTCTGCGGCGATACGCTATTTGCTGGGGGCTGTGGACGATTGTTTGAGGGCACACCGCAGCAAATGCTGACCTCATTAACGAAGTTGCGATCGCTGCCTGACACCACCCGCATTTGGTGTGCCCACGAATATACGCTCAAAAATCTAGAATTTGCCATCACGGTAGAGGGTGACAATATTGCCCTGCAAGAGCGTCTGAGGGCAGTACAAGCGGCACGTCAGCGTAATGAGGCGACGGTGCCTTCCCCCCTAGGACTCGAAAAGCAAACGAATCCTTTTTTGCGCTGGGACGTGGCAGCCCTGCAGGCTACGGCGAAAACCACTGATCCGACACAAACCTTTGCCCGCATCCGAGGCTTGAAAGATCGGTTTTAGTTTGCCAGGGTTTGAGCCTGTTCGCCGGACAGAATCAGGGCATTGAGCAAACCGCAGTTGGGGTGAGCATTCCGAATTGAGAGAACGCTCTGGGTGGCCTAGGCGATGGCCTCAGCGCCCGTAAACAGCAAAGTGGGCAACCAGCTGAGCCCCAAACCAATGAGGGAGAGTAGCAGCAGCGTCGTGAACGCAAGGCGATCGCTCATGCCATCTATCAGGCAATCAACCTTAACCAGCAGCGCCGCGGCGATCAGCACCACGATGTAGGCAAACGCTCGGATCTGCACGACGGCGAGCACCGTGAGTGAGGCCAGCAGCAACACCATGACAGAGTAGCCGACATCCGTTTTTTAACCCTTGAGTACAAAGTCTCTGGTCGGCTGCCAGAGTAGCGTCAGCACACCAGCTTTGGCAACCGCGAACGCAAGGGTTGCGAGCCAGACATATCGGCTAGATGCGTCGGCATGTAGCAGCTGCCCATAGGTGGAATACGCCAAAATGAGCAGCCCCCAAGACAACCAATGGCTTTTAAGTAACGAGGGTCTTGCCTGTTTCATTCCACTGACTGGGGGCTACCAAGTGAACGTCTCGATCTTACAAGTTGGTGGAGATGGCCTGCACGGGGCAGGAGGGAATGCACTGCTCACAGACAATGCAGCGCGATCGCGCAAAGGTAAGCTTAAAAGAATCTGGATGTAGGCTCAGTGCCCCGGTGGGACAAACCCCTGTGCAAAGTCCACAATGCACACAGCTCAGCTCATCAATCATGATTTCGCGGCTCGCCTGGGAAACGCCGATATCGTGCTCTTGCAGCCACAAAATAGCGTCTTCTAGCTGATCGATGTCGCCCGATAGCTCTACAACCAGCTTGCCAATTTGATTGGGGGCAACCTGCGCCCGAATGATATTGGCCGCCACGTTGAAATCTTTGGCCAACCGATAAGTAATAGGCTGATGTACCGAGCGTTTGGGAAACGTCAGCGTCACTCGTTTTTTCATGGCCAACACGAGGGGGGTGTCCGCTATCTTAAAAGATAGAGATTTTACGATGGGATAACTGCAAAGGTTTTCAACATGGATCAGTCTTCAAATGAGGCCTCGACGATCGCGCCGCCGCCCATCGCCACCAACCTGGCGACTAAGGTGCGGAATTTGATTGTCGTCAGCGTGGCGGTTGGGCTAGCAGTGTTGCTCGTGTTGGGCATTCGCACCCAAACTCCAGCCGCCTCGTTAGAAACCTTAGCGGCAGACTCAACGCCGTTAGAAACGGCCTTGGTCAATGGCAAGCCTTCGTTGGTGGAGTTTTACGCCAACTGGTGTACGTCTTGTCAAGCGATGGCTGGGGACATGGCCGAGCTGCGTACCACCTATGGTGACCAAGTCAACTTTGTCATGCTGAACGTCGATAACACCAAATGGCTACCTGAAATGCTGCACTATCGGGTTGATGGGATTCCTCACTTTGTCTACTTAGATCCGGCTGGTGCAGCCATCTCGACGGCTATTGGAGAACAGCCGCAGACCATCATTGCCAGTAATTTAGACGCGCTGGTTGTGGGCACAGACTTGCCCTATCAAACCGCTCTGGGACAAACGTCGACTCTAGAGTCTCCTCAAGGTGCTGTCATTACGCCTCGTAACGATGATCCCCGCAGTCACGGTGCTCAAGTGGTGGTGGATTAGTCCCCAATCTAGTCAGAAATTAGATCGGTAGGCAAGCATCTTTTGATGTGCGCTGTTAGCGCGACTCCCGAGTTTGCGCCTGCCAGCCCTTTTCCTAAAGTGATGAGGGATTAAGGGATTAATCGAGTAGTGCCGCTTCGAGGGCAGCGATTGCCTCTTCCAGATCGTCATTGATAATTTGCAGGTCAAACTCATCTGCCGCTGCCAACTCGGCTCGAGCCCGCTCCAGACGACGCTCAATCGCCGCTGCATCATCTTGACCGCGATCTCGAATACGGCGCTCAAGTTCAGCCGCTGAGGGCGGCGCAATAAAAATCTTCAATGCTTCTGGAAAGGAAGCCGCGACCTGACGAGCACCTTCTAGCTCAATTTCGAGAATCACTTGATTGCCACGCTCAATCTGTACCGCAACGGGATGTTTAGGCGTGCCGTAATAGTTTCCCGCAAACTCGGCCCATTCCAGCAGTTCACCGGTCTGAATCATCGCTTCAAACTCATCCCGAGTGACGAAATAGTAATGCTGGCCATGCACCTCACCGGCGCGAGGTTGGCGAGTCGTCGCGGAGGTTGAGAGATACAGATCTGGATGACGGGCCCGCAAACGTCCCAATAGCGTGCCTTTGCCAACACCGCTCGGGCCCGTCAACACAACTAATCGCCCCGGTGCCGTCACTGTGGGATCGGCGCTGTCGGCGATGCCCCCTTGGGCAGGCGACGACGGCAACGCAGAAGAGTCAGAAACAAGAGTATGAGTCATGGGAGTTTGAGGATGACACCAAGGAACAAAATTACGAACCTAGATATGAGAAAAGGAGGCTCAGCTCAAATCAAAGAGAGCCAACAAGAGAGTAATGGGCAAAGCAGGTTGAAAAAAGCCGACCTAATGCCTGTCTCAGATCAAACATTAAGGGATGAATTTGCTACAGGATAGCAGGATCTCTCAACTTTAGTCCGGCGCTGGCATCGTTGGGGCCAACCACCTGGTGGCCAGACAGCGCTCAGGGAAAGGCGTCAGCCCAGGTTTTTACCGTTGGGCAGCGAGTTTTGGGGTTCTAGTATGGCTCAGCACAGTCACACTGTTGCGGTTTTGTGCACTGTTCATCGCCCTCGGCATCGCGAGAGGCCAGTCGCCCGAGGCAGAGGCGAACCGCTGTCGAGTTGGCTGGGTCAAAAACAGCGATCGCCCAGATTGCCCGCGTTTCTTCCTGAAATCACAGGGGTATCAGGAGAATTAAGATAGAGTCCTATCCCTGTCACTGCTCGTGGTTACTGTTGCCCCTGTGCTGCCCATCAACTCCCAAGTTTTACCTGGTCACAATCAAGTGGTGTATCAGCAGCTACAGGCCGCTGTGCAGGCGACACCGCCTCATCAGGTTTGGATGGCCACCTGTGATGATCTGCCCTTACAGCGTCAATTAGCCGCCACGCTGGAAGAAAGCCTGCAGGATGGTGCCGCGATCGCGACGACCCAGCGCGTCCTCGATACTGAGTGGCCGGATGTGGCTCAGCAGGTGCAGCAGTGGGGGCATGAGACGATCACGGCCCGACCCTCTCTCCTGCAAATTTTAGGCATTGAGCAACTCACCTATCGTGGCTCGGATGCCCAGTATCAATTTCTGCGATCGCTGCATCAGTTGCTGCCGCTCTGGCCACAGTTGGACTGCAGCTTACTGATTTGGGTACCGCGACCCTGGTTGAAACAAATTCGGCGAGAAGTGCCTCAGCTTTGCACCACCGTGTTTGAGTTCATGGGCGAGCCGACGCCCATTTCTGCCATCGTCGGGCAGCCCGCATATCAGGCCGCATTTTCGCCCGTCAGGCGCTGGCAATTTTTAGGCAAGCCGGCCCCGGAAGTGCCGGCCCCGCCGCCCGCTGATAGTCGCAGCGAGGCATTTTCGGTACAGCCAGGGTCGACTGCTGTACCCGCCGTGCCCAATGAAGTCGCGAGTGAAGCGGAGTCCAGTGAAGTGGAGTTAGGCACTTCGCCCGCCTCAGCGACTGCTGATGAGCTGTCCCCCTTCTCGGATGATCTGTGGCAACAGCTGCAGGCCGATCTATCAGAGTTTGAGCAGTCTCAGCCGCTGTATCCGACTGAGCCTGAGCCGCCGGTAGCTCCCACCCTAGATCCGGGTGAGCCTACCATAGAGACGGCTGAGCCCGCCGCCAATATTGACGAACTGGCACCGATTGAACCGCCTGCTGCCGCTCAGTCTCCTGCAGCCATCGACTCGGTCGAGACGAGTGAGCCCATGACCGGGGGGGCGTCGCCGCTGAAGGGGCCAGCCCTTGATGATTGGGCGATCGCCTATGAGCTTCGCGATCGCGTCCAGGCCGGTGACCACAGTCCGGCGACCTTGGCCGCAGCAGTACAAGCCTATGAGCAACAAATTCCCCAACTTACCGCGACTGATCGCACTGAAGTGCTGAACGACCTGGGCAGTCTTTACTGGCTCTGGGCGCAGCAGGCCACCACGGTAGAAAATTACTGGCAGCGACTACTGCGCAGCAGCGAACTCTATGAAGCGGCGTTATCACCCGCCAGCCCCCACACCGAGATTGAAATTCTCAACCGCCTTCACAGCAACTTGGGCAGTGTTTATAGCCTGCTGGCAGCGCATCAAGAGCCGCTGCAGTATTTGGCCAAAGCGGTGCGGGCCTTTCACCGGGCCTTGCAGTATGCTCCCGTTGAGGTCATGCCCGAAGAGTACGCCACCTTGCAAACTCACTTGGGCACTGCCTACTGGAGCCTCTCGCAACACACTCAAGAGGCGCATCATTTACACCGGGCGATCGCGGCCTATCAAGAGGCCCTGCGCCAATCTCACCCCCAGCAGCAGCCCCAAGCCTATGCCCAACTGCAAAATAATCTCGGCATTGCCTTGTGGAGTCTCTCTCGCCATGAGCGCCCCATTTTCCTTTTGGAACAGTCCATTCAGGCCTATCAAACGGCCCTGGCTTATCGCACATTAGAGCACGACCCCGCTGGGTGTGCGGCGACCCACAACAACCTCGGCACCGCCTATTGGGATCTCGGCGGTCACTACGAAGAACGCTCAACCGAACAACAGCAAGCCTGGCAACAGGCGATCGCCGCCTACGAAGCCGCCCTATTGTCAGGGGAACAGGCTCCCGCCGCCCACCTCAGCTTTGACCAGTGGGCCACCCACCATAGCGTCGGCGTGGTGTATGACCAGTTGGCGATCGCCTTGGCCCCCGATGCCACGGCGCAGCAGCCCTTGCTGACCAAAGCCACAACGCATTACATCAAAGCGCTCACGGGCTGGCAGGCGATTGAGGCCGCCACTACAGATACGGCTTTTCAAGCCCTGGTGAGGAACTTGCATCTGCAGTCGCGATATCTGGGCATGGAATCGCAGCAGCAGTCCCTCAGTCAAGTGCCGGTAGACTGGCTGCCGGAAATCTGGCGTCAATTGTAAGGGTCTGCAACCAGGCCTAATTGTTGCAGCGCGGCCAGCGCCGCCGCCTTTTCGGCATCTTGTTTGCGGCGGCCCCGCCCGGTGCCCCACACCTGAGGGCCAATGCGGACAGTGGCGGTAAACTCTTTGGCGTGATCGGGGCCAGATTCCGCCACGATGTCGTAGGTGGGTATCGTGCTGGCCTGAGCTAACGCCCATTCTTGTAGGGCACTTTTTTCGTTGATATTTTGGGTGGGATCGGCCAGCGACTCCACCACTGACTCAAATAGTGGAAACACAAAGTCCCGAACGGGTTCGATGCGCGATCGCTGATCCAAAAAGTAGGCGCCGATCCATGCTTCAAAGGCGCTGCTGAGCAAGCGAGTGTTGGTTCTGCCGCCACTGCCCTCAACGCCTTTGCCCAACCGCAGATGCTGCGATAGTGCCAACTGCTGAGCAAAGCGACCCAGTTGCGTCGCATCCACCAGCGAGGCCCGCAGCGGCGTTAGCGTGCCCTCAGCACTGTGGGGATACCGCGCAAACAAAAACTCACCGCACAAAAAAGTCAGAATGGCGTCGCCCAAAAATTCCAGGCGCTCGTTGTCACCGGGCACCTCGGCATGCTCACGGGCATAGGACTTGTGGGTCATCGCCTGACGAAACAAGTCAGGATTTTGAAAAGGTGGCAAACTCGCCATGCCAAAAAATTGCTTCAACGCTTCGATGATTGATGGTAGCCGTTTTGGCTGCCAAGAACGGGAGATGCCGACAACATTGCCCGACAATATCAAAGACTAGCAACATTAAATACTGGTGACAGCCAAGCCCAAGGAAATCAGCCGAATGCTCTGGTAAACCACCGTGAGACCAAGACACTCTAGACTACTGAAGCGGCGATTTGACCAGCATCTCGATGCCAAATTCCGACCGCCGAATTCTGCTATGGCTTCAGGTCTGCTTCTGGAGACGACGCGAGCTCCCTACTCGTTGAACGGGGTAACTCAACCCTTGCAGGGGCGCGTCAGCATGAGGTCAACCATGGTGGTGATATAGCGCTCTTTGC
>CALCPB010000881.1 GCA_937897665.1 uncultured Halomicronema sp.
ACAGACCTTAGGGCGCGGGTCAATGAGGCCTGAGGAGGCAGGGCCGCGGACCAAACCTCAAGGGTTCGTACTCACATGGATAGGGAGTGATCTAGAGGATGCCTGTGCAGGATTTGTAGAAGTTGATGCAGTTGGGCTGTGAGGACTCGGTTGTGGTTTGGCAATCCGAGTTGCGCCGCGATCTCGAAACACGGCTCAACCGGATCGTCTACATGCCGCAACAAAATCGGCACTTGGATCAGGGCCTGCATGAGTTCCGAATCGTTTTGAACTGCTGCATCTTGAACCGCTGCATCAACCGCGACGCGGTTGGCTCCTGAACTTAACTGACGCGCCACCTGGATCAACGCTGGAGCCCAGGGGGAGACAGCGGGTAAGGTTGGAGCATTGCGGCACAGTGCCGCAATTTTGCCGTGAGCGGCTGCATCCGCCACTGCCATACCCACCAGCACCGCCTGAAACTGTTCCCGTCGAGAAAATTCCACAATGCCTCCGCATTCGTTTCTAAAAGTCCGAGGTAGTCTATATGGAACCTCGTTTTTGAGCGTTAGATTTCCTGAATGTGATCCTGAATGTGAGATACCGCAAATGACTGCGTTGCGGTCCGCGTAACCATTGTCCCCGTGATCCTATTGGCACCCATGTTGCAGCCCCATCCCCTTATCCCCTATGCAACCCCATCAACCGGAGCTTCTCCCCAGTCAACCTACCCCCCTAGAAAGCAGGGAGGGCGATGGCTGATCGGTTTATGGGCTGCCACTTTGGGACTGGTGGTAGTACCCCTACCTGCCGGGCTGGCTCAGGAAGCCTCTGTACAGGAGCTGGCGCAAACGGAACTGCGCCCCACGATTCGATTGGGAGATGAAGGTGCAGTCGTTGAAGAGGTTCAGGCGATGTTGTCCCTGTTGGGATACCACTCCCATGCCGTGGACGGTCGCTTTGACGTTGAAACTGAAGCTGCTGTGCAAGCCTTTCAGGGGGATGTGGGGCTGACCGCCGATGGGATTGTCGGCCCTGCCACCTGGGAGCGGCTGCTGCCAACTCCATCCACGGAGTTCACGCCGCCGGAAGTGCCGGTGCCCCCGCCGCCACAGGCCGATACCAACCCTGCCGCATCTACGGTGGAGCAATCGCCCATAGATTTGCCCACTTTGCGATTGGGAGACTACGGCCCAGCCGTGACGCGGTTACAAACCCGGCTGCAAAGCCTGGGCTTTTACAACGGTGCTCTAGATGGCGTCTTTGGTGAGCAGACCGAAGCCGCCGTTGAGTCTTTTCAACAAGATGCTCGTATCTTAGTGGATGGAATCGTCGGTTCAGGAACCTGGACCGCGCTTTTGCGCTAACCCACACCCAGGCAAGTTACCCAAATTTTGAGGAGTTGTTCAACGATGAGGCTCCCTATACTTAGCCGCACGTAGGGCGTCGTTTACTCGGGTGACAGTTCAGCCATCCCACTCAACCATTCCACCGGCAGGGCATCGGTGGCCGCTAATTGCTGCGCAGTGGAAGTGTTAGCCTGACGGTCATAAACCACGTCAGAGGTAATGGGACCGGCTTGGATATAGCTGACATAATGTCCCATCAAAAAATAAACCGTCATCATTGCTGCCGCTGAAGAGGCTACCAAAAAGCCAGCTAACATCAGCGAAAACTCTTGACTCTGGAGCGCCTGTTCCATCAAGCGCAGCGCCCAAGCCACTAAAGCAACGACAACAATTAGTATAAGCAGAAGCATTATTCTGCAAAGAACTCCAACAAGAGAACATACACCTCTCATTAACTTAACATAATTTAAAAAAGTGCGTTGCTATTGCCGCACTGGGACACCGTGGGTCTGTAGGTGCGTTTTGATTTCGGCGACGGTGAGTTGGCCATAATGCAGCAAGGAAGCTAGCAATGCTGCCTCAGCTTTACCCTCGGTTAGGGCTTCATAGATGTGGTCGCAGGTGCCTGCTCCCCCAGATGCAATCACCGGTACCGCGACACGATCGACGATCGCCTGCGTTAATTCCAGGTCATAGCCCGCCTGGGTGCCATCGGCATCCATGCTGGTGACCAGTAGTTCTCCAGCCCCCCGCTCCACCACGTTCTTGGCCCAATCCAGGGCATCTAACCCAGTATTTTCGCGCCCACCTCGTACATAGACATCCCAGCCGGGGTTGTTGGGGTCAGGGCGGCGACGGGCATCGATCGCCACCACGATGCACTGCTGACCAAAGCGATCGCTGGACCGATTAATCAGATCGGGGTCCCGCACTGCGGCTGAGTTAATGCTGACCTTATCGGCACCCGCCCGCAAAAGCTGCTTGATTTTGTCCAAGCTTTGAATGCCGCCCCCCACCGTAAGGGGAATAAATACCTGCTCAGCGGTGCGGTAAACCACGTCTAGCAAAATGTCGCGATCTTCGTGGGTGGCGGTGATGTCTAAAAACACCAGTTCGTCTGCACCGGCATCGTTGTAGGCTAGAGCCAACTCCACCGGGTCTCCCGCATCCTTGAGGTCCACAAAGTTAACCCCTTTCTCCACTCGCCCTGCTTTGACATCTAAACAGGGAAGAATACGCTTCGCTAGCATGGCCCGCCGTCTTTAAAGTCTGCCTTTCACCATAAAGCACAGCGCCTTGAAAATGACCCATCTCTCCCGAACCACCGCCCTGTATCGTGAAGGAGACCATGCCTTGCCTGTCTGCTTGCCTCCATGGCTTACTACATCTCCCCTCGCTTCCTCGACAAGCTTGCTGTTCACATCACCAAGAACTACCTCGGCCTGCCAGGGGTGAGGGTGCCGTTGATTTTGGGCGTCCATGGTCGTAAGGGCGAGGGCAAAACCTTTCAATGCGACCTGGTTTATGAACGTATGGGCATCGAAGTGGTCGCCATCTCAGGGGGAGAACTAGAGAGCCCTGATGCGGGCGATCCGGCCCGTCTGATTCG
>CALCPB010000882.1 GCA_937897665.1 uncultured Halomicronema sp.
AGCGATTCCTTCAATTTAATGATTATTAGCCTCAAAAATATCCGGCTCGAACTGACTAGGCTCGAACTGAATAATAAGAGTCAACTACTAAGAATGAGACTTTAGATTACTTATCTTAGAGGTTTGCTCTCGTCTGCATCGATTTTAGCGATATGAGCATCTCAAACAGTCTTCGACCATTCAGCAACATTACCCTGCATCTTCGCGATCGCACGCTCCTGTTTCGATATCTCGCGCTGATTAACTTGATTGTTGGGGGATGGTATCTGTATTGGCGTTGGACCGCTTCACTCACCACCGATGCGCTTTGGTTTGCGATTCCTCTAGCGGTGGCCGAAACCTATATGTATATCGGCGGTGCCCTATTTCTCATTAGTCTGTGGCGACCGATTATTCGTGAGGTGCACGACCTTGATCAGTTGACCCCAGCCTTGGCGGAGAAGGATTATCCCTCAGTCGACGTCTTTATTACCTGTTACAACGAACCCAGCAGTATGGTGGAGGCCACGGCTGGAGCCGCACTGCAGCTTGATTATCCCGTCGATAAATTAAAAGTCTACATCTTGGATGATGGGAACTCGCCGGACATGCGGGCGATGGCGGAACGCTTATGCTTGCATGACTTGCGATCGCCTAGTTTACAAAAGGCTGCCGACCAACTGAATCGCGATCGCTATGCGTTGAGTAGCCGGCTAGAGCAACTACAGCTCCTCAAACCTGAGCTCACATCCCTCGAAAATGTGCTGTCATCACATCGCCAACAGGTTCCTAGCAATTCTCAAGAGATAGCCCAACTTTTATCCTGGTTCGCCGGCATCAAGCCACCGCATTTAGCGAATGACCTTTGGTTTGCCTGCCAAACCTTACTGGGCGAAGGCTTTGATAACGCTGTTTGTCACGCTCACCACAATTTGCCTGCAGAGACACTGATTGATTTGGAAGTGTCGATATTGAACGAAGCGGTCGTCATTAGAATCTGGGATCAGGGCGCCGCCTTTGACTTTGAAGGACGGATACAAACCTTACCATCCACGGTAGATACAAGTGCCGAGAGGGGACGAGGGCTAACCATTTTGGAACAATTAGCCGACCATTTGTCCTACGTGCAGACTCCAGAAGGGCGCAACTGCCTAACTCTGATCAAAGCAATTGCGCCAAATACGGCTCAAGCCGATGCTCATCCGAGCCAAGGTGGGCAATTTCAAGGTTTCCTGCAGAGCATGCGTCAGCTGCTGTGGCTCAGCTGTCCCCAAACCCATAGCACTACTGAATATTTAGACAACACTATTGATCACATCAGGCAGCAAGTTGATATCCAAACCGCCGCCATGACGGACCTGGCCCGGTGTCGCTATATTGCCCGCGAAAAGCCAAAAGGCAAGCCTCACCACGCCAAAGCTGGCAACATCAACCACGCCATTTTTTGTGGTGAAACCCAGGGAGATTTTATCCTCACATTAGATGCTGACCACATCCCCAAATCACACTTCCTCAAACGTGTGCTCCCCCACTTTTTCCGCTTCAACTTAGAGCGTGGCGTTTATGAACAGAACAACATTGCCTTTGTGCAGACCCCCCAAGCCTTTTACAACTTGCCCAAGAATGACCCCTTTGGGCATGATGCTCATCTGTTTTACGGTCCCATTCAACAGGGTAAAGAGGGCATGAATGCGGCTTTTTACACGGGCACCATTGCCATTCTGCGGCGAGAAGCGTTGGTCAGTTTGGGGCTCCAGCATTTTGCGGATGATTTTGCCGTAAATGAAGAACGCTTAGATGAGTTTGAGCTCATCGGTGGCCTGTCGAGCATCAGCATTACTGAAGATATGAATACCGCCATGCGGCTACACTCGGCTGGTTGGCGATCAGCCTATCACCATGAAATCTTGGCTGAAGGGTTAGCCCCCGATGATTTGAGCTCCACCCTAAAGCAAAAACTCCGTTGGGCCCAGGGCACACTGCAGGTTTTACTGCGTGATAACCCATTGCTAAAGCCCGGTCTCTCAGTTTGGCAAAAGCTGCAATATTTTCAAACTATGTACAGCTATTTTGCCGGCTTCTTCATTGCTATTTTCTTGGTGTGCCCCATTTTTTCGCTATTTACAGGACTTATTCCAGTCAGTAGTTTTAGTGCTGCCTTTACGTTTCACTTTATCCCTGCCTATGTCATTAATCGCTTGACCTTTATGGTGGCTGGCTGGGGCACACCCATGAGGGAACTTTGGCGGAATGAGCAATATGCGATCGCGCTATTCCCCCTACAAATTCAAGCCGTTTGGAGCGTATTTGCAGGAAAGAAAATCAACTTTCAGGTAACCCCAAAACAAAGAGAAAGCGGAGTTTACTGGAATTTAGTGAGAGTACAGCTAGCGATCGTCATGCTCACCATTGCTGGCATGATATGGGGCCTAGCCTGCCTATTGCTAGGGTATTACACCGACCTATGGACTTACGCTATTAACTTCAGTTGGGGAATTTATCATATTGCCCTGCTGCAAGTCATTCTCAGGGCTGCTGTTTGGCAACCTGACATCCAGCCGCAGCCTGCCTAAATTGGCAGGCTTAAATTATCGAGATTATTGTTTAGGAGATTAAGGAACATGACGACGACTTTGAAAACCGTGAATCCGAGAGGAGTTTTGGATGGTGCTGCCACTAACGAACTCAAGAATCAAGTGATGGACTTGTTAGATGACAATACAGAGTCTGTATTGGTCGATATGCAAGATATTACTTTTATGAATAGCACTGGTATCGGTGCTATGGTGGCAATTCTTAAGGCTCTAAAAGCACGAAATAAAAACCTTTACCTATGTGGTCTTTCCGATCAGGTCAAGATGATTTTTCAGTTGACAAAAATGAACCGCGTATTTAAGATTTATCCTGATCGCCAGGCACTTGAAGCCACCCTTTAAAGCCTCCGATTGTAGCTTAGC
>CALCPB010000883.1 GCA_937897665.1 uncultured Halomicronema sp.
ATTGCCCAGTGCCACCCAAATTAATTTCTTGGGCAGCACTGGGCAATGCCGTCGTTAGGGTGATACCGCCGACAGTCACGATTCCGAGCAGTAAAAACTTGAAGCTGTTCATCACGATATCTTCCAATTCAGCATCGGCAGCCAAGCCATCGCCCATCTTTGCCAAGATCGAGCAAAGTCTAAAAAGCAGGATGGTCTTGACTCCCTTTAATCACCACTTTAGGAAGTCTGGCATTGACTTCCCTGAGTGTCTTCTGAAGATTCAGTGAGAGTCGAGTGTTGCCTCAGGATCAGCAACGACTCAGCGCTGTCACCGATCGCGTGATGTCACACCAACAATGTCAACCCCGATAGACCGTGTGGGTAAACTCAAGCATAATTAAAGCGCTCGACTACCTTTTTAGCTAAAGGCTGCAAACCGGCGATGATTGAGTTCCCCTTGATTCTGTAGCTGGGGCGTCTTTTTCCGTCGGTTCAAATCAGTTAGAGGTTAGAGTAGTAGGGGTTATTTGAGGCTGGTGTACAGCCGTTGAATGAAGGCGTGCGACCGTTCGTCAGGATCAACTCATCGGTTGCGGGAGAGTTATCCTCAACGGTTCACTGCTTGCCTTTCTTCTCCAGTTTTTGGTTTAGCCTTATCCATTGCTTGTAGCAGCGATTCATTATGGCACCGTCTAACTCCAGTATGTTGGCGACGTTCTCCCAGGTAAATCAACAAGGGAGTTTGACTCACCGGGTAAAAGATCTGCCCGCGCCACAGTTCATTAATCTGCTAGAGCAGATTACCAAGGAGTTTGAGCATTTCCTCCGGGCGATCGACATGATCAATAATGAAGCCCTGGAGACGATGCTAGAGCAGATTTTGGAGGCGTTTACCCTCAAAATCGGGCAGATTCTGCAGGCGGAGCGCACGACCATTTTTATGGTCGATTGGGATAAAGCCGAGCTGTGGTCAAAAATTGCCCAGGGCGATGGTGAAGGCCGCTTAGAAATCCGGGTTCCCGTCGGTAAGGGGATCGCTGGGCATGTCGCCGATTCGGGTGAATGCCTCAACATTCCTGATGCTTACTCTAGCGACCTCTTCAATCGCAAAACCGATCAAGAAACCGGCTATCGCACCCACAGCATTCTCTGTATTCCCGTTTTCAACAAAACCAATGAATCTGTCGTCGCGGTCGTGCAGCTGCTCAACAAGCTAGATCCGAACGGCAAACCCGTCGCGTTTGATGCTCAAGACGAGCGGAGTTTCCGCGAGTTTGCCTCTTCCATCGGCATCATTCTTGAAAGCTGCAATTCCTTTTACGTGGCGGCCCGCAATCAAAAAGGGGTGTCTTCGCTGTTGAAGGCAATCTCGTCGCTAGAGCAGAGCTTGGATCTCGAAAAAACGCTGCAGTCGGTGATGGCGGAAGCTCGCGACTTGATGAGTGCCGATCGCAGCACGCTGTGGCTGATCGACGCCAGCAATAACGAACTCTGGTCGCGAGTCAAGTCTGGTGATGGGCAAACTATGATCGACCTGCGGATTCCCGCTGACCGGGGAATCGTCGGATTTGTAGCCTCCACCGGCAAAAACCTCAACATTCCCGACGCCTATCAAGATCCTCGATTTGATCCCTCATCCGATAAGCGCACCGGCTACCTGACCCGCAACATTCTTTGCATGCCGGTGTTCGACTCATCGAGCCAGCTCATTGCTGTGACCCAGCTAATCAATAAAAAGCAGGGGTCATTTAACAGCTCTGACGAAGAATTTATGCGGGCATTCAACATTCAGGCGGGTGTGGCGCTGGAAAATGCTCAGCTATTTGAGAACGTGCTGGTCGAAAAGCAGTACCAAAAAGACATTCTGCAAAGCCTATCGGATGCGGTGATTTCTACCGATATGGAAGGCCGCGTTGTCACCATCAACGATGCTGCGTTGGAACTGTTGGGCTGTCCGGAATCGCCTGAAGATAGCGATCGCGCCCTGCGAGATGCCTGGGAACAGCAGCTTATTAACCGGTTAGTGTGGGACATCATTCCCATCGAAAAGCTGCAGTTTCGCATCGAAGACAGTCTAGAAACGGGGGCGAAACACTATGTGCCGGAGCAAACCCTCAAGGTGGCGATCCCTGTTGAAGCCGTGCTGACGCCTGCCGGTCAGCCGGTTGATCCGAGTACAGCTCTGCTGCTCTTGCCGGATACCGACAATCCCGACCAGTTTTGGCCGTGGGGTCATCAGGACGACACCACTCAGCCCGTTGCGCCTGATCAGGTGCAGGTGTTAGAACGCAGCATCAACCTCACGGTGAACCCTTTGACTAACCCCGAAGGCGGTGTGCGCGGCGGTCTGCTGGTGCTAGAAGACATCAGCCAAGAGAAGCGGATGAAGACTACCCTTTATCGCTACATGACGCCAGGAGTGGCGGATCGGGTGATGGCCCTGGGCGAAGACACCCTGATGCGGGGCGAGCGGCGAGAAGTCACGGTGCTGTTCTCTGATATTCGCGGCTACACCACCCTGACGGAAAATCTCGAAGCCGACAAAGTAGTGGAAATGCTCAACGCCTACTTTGAGACCATGGTAGAAGCAGTCTTTAATTTTGAAGGCACCCTCGACAAGTTCATTGGCGACGCCATCATGGCGGTCTATGGGGCACCCTTACCACTGCAAAACCACGCCTGGGCAGCGGTGCAGTCAGCGCTAGACATGCGCCAGCGACTCGTGACGTTCAATCATGAGCGAGTGCTGCACAATCAGCCGGAGGTGCGCATCGGCATGGGCATCAGCTCGGGTGAGGTGGTATCCGGCAATATTGGCTCGCAACGCAAGATGGAATATACCGTCATCGGTGACGGCGTCAACCTGAGTGCTCGCCTAGAGGGCGTCACCAAACAATACGGCTGCGATATCGTGCTCAGCGAGCACACCTATGAGCCCTGCCGCGACAAAATTTGGGTACGAGAACTCGATAAAACGCGCGTCAAGGGCAAGAATCAGCCGGTTAGCATTTTTGAATTGATTGACTACAAGCACAACAGTCTAGAACAGCCCACCCAAGACTTTTTGGAGCTGTATCAGGAAGGCCGTGCCGCTTACACCAACATGCAGTTTGAAAAAGCGATCGCAATTTTTGAAAAGGCGATCGTCCTGAAACCCACTGATCGTGCCTCCGCCACTCACATCAACCGGGCACAAGCCTATCTCATCAATCCACCCCCGGAGGATTGGGACGGCGTCCACACGATGACGACCAAGTAGCGCCGATTTCGGAACAGGGGTGGGTGACAACTTTGCCCGCTCCTGGCTACTGCCGATTTTACTCTCACCCGGTTTCTCAGACCCGGCTCGTTTTCCGGGTGTGCACTTGCCTTAGCCTAAGGCAACGTCTAAAAACATCATGATGACAAAGCCCAGCATCAGCCCCAGGGTGCCGCTCTGTCCCAGGCTTTTTTGCGAAATGTCGGGGATAATCTCATCCACAATCACAAAGAGCATGGCACCAGCCGCAAAGGCCATGCCCCAGGGCAGCGCGTCTTGAGCCCCACTGACGATGCCTGCCCCAAAGAACCCCCCCCCGGGTTCCACCAGTCCCGTCAGAGTGGAGATACCCAAGGCGTAAAGGGGCGAATACTGGAGGCTTTTGAGCGACCAGGCCACGACGAGCCCTTCCGGAATATTTTGTAGGCCAATGCCCACAGCGAGGGCCAGCGCTCCTGACGTTTGACCGGAGCCGACCCCCACCCCTACCGCCAGTCCTTCCGGAAAATTGTGCAGCGTGATCGCGGCGACGAACAGCCAGACCCGCTTCAAATTGTCGGCCTGCGGCCCCTCTTGCCCCTTAAAAATATGCTCGTGGGGAAAGCGATTGTGCACAATCCACAGCAAACCACCGCCGAGCAACACACCCACACCCATGATCAGCGCGGCGATCGCGCTGGAGTAGCCCAAGTCAATGGCGGCAGCGGTGCCGGGCACAATCAGCGAAAATGAGGTCGCCGCGAGCATAATGCCGCCCCCAATCCCGAGCAAGACGCTTTCCACCTTTTCGGAGGGGGTAGCCGGTAACAAAACGGGCAGCGCGCCAACGACAGTGCCCAATCCTGCCAAAAGGCTGGCGATCGCCCCAAGGGCCAAAGTGTTCACGATGGGTTAATTCTCTCTGGTTGCCTGATTATTCGATGGTGCCATAGGGCGATCGCCCTTGCCCTCAGCAATCCCCCATCAGGCAGCGAGTGGACTCTGACAAAGGCGACGCTGCTGAGTGATGGTCACACCTAGTGCAACTCAATTATCCATAGCGTATCGACCTTTCCGGCCATCTTTCCTGGCTCAGCGTCAGAGTTGATTTAGCGTCAGTTCATCCCTGTCGCTGAGTGGGGAATGTTATGGTGGCAAGATTCGGCAACATCAATCCGATGTTGCTGTCCATTACTCTCCTCACGCATCCGGCCTATGAACCCTGCTCTGACCCA
>CALCPB010000884.1 GCA_937897665.1 uncultured Halomicronema sp.
CCTACCTCACTGACCACCTCCCCCCCTATATGGTGCCGAGTCAATTCGTCACGCTGGCGGCGCTGCCGCTGTTGCCCAATGGCAAGGTCAACCGCAAAGCCCTACCAACACCCGATCTCCCAGAAAGAGTCGCGGCGCGATCGCCTCAAACAGCGACTGAAGGGCGCATTGCCGACATTTGGCAGACCGTGCTGCAGTTGGAGGCGGTGAGTGTGGCCGATAACTTTTTTGAGCTAGGTGGCAATTCTCTCAGTGCCACGCGGGTGAATACGCGATTGCGCAAAACATTTGAGCTAGATATTCCGCTGCGGGTGATGTTTGAGCACCCCACCATTGCAGATTTGGCTGTTCACATCGACGCCCTGCAGATGACCTTGAATTCCCCTGTGGCGGCAGCGGGACGTAAGGAGATTGAGCTATGAAGACCCTCGAACAATTTTTATCGGATCTCTATCGGCAGGAGGTGCAGCTCTGGGCGGAGGGTGATCGCCTGCGCTGTAATGCTCCAGAAGCGGTGCTGACCGATGACTTGAGTGCTCAACTCCAGGCGCGGAAGGCAGAAATTCTGGCGTTTTTGCGCCAGCACGAACCGATAGTCCCCGCTACCATTCAGCCGGCACCTCGGACGGGACCCTTGCCGGTGTCGTTTGCTCAACAGCGCCTGTGGTTTTTGGAGCAGATGCAGCAGGAGGGGGCGGTCTACAACATTCCCCTCGCGATTGAGGTGCAGGGATTTTTAGACGAAACTGCCTTTAGCCAGAGTTTCACTGCCTTGATTGAGCGTCACGAAGCCTTGCGAACCCGGTTCATCACGATTGATGGACAGCCCATGCAGGCGGTGATCGCCCCTGAACCCATCACTATTGAGCAGCGAGATTTGCGATCGCTGGTCCCCTCCGAGCAGGAAGCTGAGGTGCGGCAGCAGGCGATCGCGGCAGCCCAGACCCGCTTTGATTTGGCCCAGGCACCGCTGCTGCGGGTCACGCAACTGCAGTTGGCAGAGCTGAAATCGGTGGTGCTGTTGACGATGCACCACAGCATTGCTGATGGCTGGTCGATGGAGGTGCTACTGCAGGAACTGGCCTGGCTCTATCGCGCCCATCTGACTGGGGCTGATCCAACCCTCCCCGCCCTGCCCATTCAGTACGGCGATTTTGCCGTGTGGCAGCGGGAGTGGCTGCAGGGTGAGGTACTGGAACGACAGCTAAGTTACTGGCGAGAGCAGCTCTCCGGTACGCTGCCGGTACTACAACTACCGACCGACTTTCCTCGGGCGCGAGTACAGACCTTTCACGGCGCGGTGGAAAATTTGGCGCTGTCGGCAGAGCTGAGCGATCGCCTAAAATCCCTGGCCCAGCAACAATCCACCACGCTGTTTGTGACTCCACTGACGGCCGTCAAGGTGCTGCTATTTCGCTATACCGGACAGCGAGATTTGCTCGTGGGCACGCCCATCGCTAATCGCAACCGCGCCGAGGTCGAAGGACTAATCGGCTTCTTTGTGAACACTCTGGTGCTGCGATCTCGCCTCACCCCCCAAGCAACCTTTCTCGATGTGCTGGAACAGATCAAGGTCACCACTTACCAAGCCTATGAACATCAAGATTTGCCTTTCGAGAAGCTGGTGGAAGTTTTACAGCCCGAGCGTGATCTGAGCTACAACCCTCTGTTTCAGGTCAAATTTCGTCTGGAAAATGCTCCCCAGTCGGCGATTTCGCTGCCGGGGCTGACCTTAAAACCGCTACCTCAAGCGTATTCCACCGCTAAGCTCGATCTCAGCGTCGATCTTTACGAAACCCCGGACGGCATCGTTGGTGGCTTTGAGTACAATCGCGATTTGTTTGAGCCTGCGACCATCCGTCGGATGGTGGCTCATTTTCAAACCCTGCTGGCGGGGATCGCGGCTGCACCCCATCAACCCATCGCCGAACTGCCTCTGCTAACTGCCGCCGAGCAGCACCAGCAGTTGGTTGAGTGGAATGACACCCAAATGCCGTACGCCCACGATCGCGGCTTCCATCACCTGTTTGAGGCTCAGGCTGCGCGCACCCCCGACGCGATCGCGGTAGTCTTCGACGACCTCGAACCGCAACAGCTCACCTACGCTGAACTCAATCACCGCAGCAACCAACTCGCCCACCATCTGCAAGCCCTTGGCGTCGGCCCCGAAGTGATTGTCGGCATCTGCCTGGCGCGATCTCCCGACATGATCGTGGCGTTGCTGGCTGTGCTGAAAGCCGGGGGCGCTTATTTGCCCCTTGATCCCACTTATCCCCCGGAGCGGCTGTCCTTTATGCTGGCAGACTCTCAAGCGGCGGTACTGATTACCACGAGTGCTTTGCTGGCAACGAGTCAGGCTGTCGTGGGCAGGGCCCACCCTACGGTGAAGATGGTGGATTTGACGCGCGATCACGCCGCCATCATTGCCCAACCCACCCACTCCCCCACTCCCCTACTGCTCTACTCTCCCAACGCCCTCGCCTATCTGATCTACACCTCCGGCTCCACTGGCACCCCTAAAGGCGTCCTGGTTTCCCACGGTGGGCTGACCAACCTGACTGAAGACAAAATTCGCGTTTGTGACGTGCGATCGGGCGACTGCGTGCTGCAGTTTTTCTCCTTTAGCTTCGATGCTTGCATTCCCGAAATCGTCATGGCTCTGGCTACTGGAGCCCGCCTCCTGCTGGCCGCTAACGAGACCCTGCTGCCCGGTTCGGGTCTGGCTGACCTACTGCGTCGCCATCGCGTTACCCACATCACCATCACGCCCTCCGCGCTAGTCAGCGTCCCCTATGGCGATTTTCCTGACCTGCGTATGGTGCTCGTTGGCGGTGAAGCCCCCTCGCCAGAGCTGATCAACACCTGGAGCCAGGGACGGCGCTTTATCAACGCCTATGGCCCGACCGAAACCACTGTTAACGCCAGCATGGTGCCCTGCGGTAACGGCGACCCCGTCCAACCCACCCTCCGACCTAGCGCCAACAAACAGCTCTACGTGCTCGACGACCAGCTACAGCTTTTGCCTGT
>CALCPB010000885.1 GCA_937897665.1 uncultured Halomicronema sp.
CGCGGCGCGGCTGCTCTTGGCCCAGGGCTGGGTACAGCGACTGTTGATTTTTGATTTGGACGTGCACCAGGGCGACGGTACAGCGTGGATCTTTCGCGATGAGCCCAGAATTTTTACGTTTTCGATGCATTGCGAGGTGAACTTTCCTCGGCAAAAACAGATCAGTGACCTGGATGTCCCCCTAGCGGCGGGCATGGGAGATGCAGACTATTTGCAGCAGGTGCAGGCCTATTTGCCCGACTTGCTGAGTCAGGTCAACCCGATTTGGTGCTATACGATGCGGGCGCTGACATTCACCAGCGAGGTCGCCTCGGCACGCTCGCCCTCACGAATACAGGGCTGTATGAGCGCGACCACTTTGTGCTGGCCACCTGTGCCGCAGCGGGCTGTCCGGTGGGCTGCGTCATTGGCGGTGGCTATGACAAAGACATGGCCGATCTGGTCTATCGCCACTCGCTGTTACATCGCGCGGCGGTCGCCGTCCATCGCCACTATCGCTTATAGAATAAAGGCGGTTGTCGCTAATGTTTTGGGTACTGGCCCACCTCTGATTGCATGTCTGTTGCTGTTGCCACCTTCTATAAATTTGTCACCGTTGAAGACTGTCCCGCCCTGCAGCGATCGCTGCAAGCGCTCTGCGAGGCCCTCAACCTGCAGGGCACGATTTTGCTGGCGACAGAGGGGCTCAATGCCACCGTTTCAGGTCATCAAGATGACGTGCGACAGCTGTTGGATTGGTTAGCCACCGACAATCGCTTTGCCAATCTGTCGCCCAAATGGGCGATCGCCCAAGCGCCCCCCTTTGGCCGTATGAAAGTCAAAATCAAACGCGAGATCGTCACCCTTGGGCAACCCGACGCGAAGCCCAGTGAGCAAGTCGGCACCTATGTCAGCCCCACCGATTGGAACCACGTGATTACTGACCCTGACGTGGTGGTGGTCGATGCGCGCAACGATTACGAGGTCAACATTGGCACGTTTAAGGGGGCAGTCAATCCGCAAACTGAGTCGTTTAAGCAGCTGCCAGACTATTTGACGACCCATCTCAATCCTCAGCGCCATAAAAAGGTGGCGATGTTTTGTACTGGTGGCATTCGTTGTGAAAAAGCCACAGCCTATCTGTTGAAACAGGGGTTCGAAGCGGTCTACCACCTGCAGGGGGGCATTCTCAATTACTTAGCAGAAGTTGACGAACCTGATAGCCTCTGGCAGGGGGAATGCTTTGTCTTTGATGAACGGGTGGCGGTGGGTCAGGGGCTGCAGCCCGGCAGCTATGATCTGTGTTACGCCTGTGGCAACCCCATCAGCGAGGCTGACAAAGCCCACGCCCAGTATGAACCGGGTATCGCCTGCCCCCACTGCTACGCCACGCTAACCCCAGAAAAACGAGCTAAGCAAGCCATGCGGAAGCTGCAGCATGACCAAAAGCAAGGCTCTGCCCTCTAGATACCGCGATCGCTCAGGCGGCTATTCACGAGAGCCCCGGATTAAAGTTAGGACGGGAAAAGATAGTAAAGCGATGTTCGCGCTGACCGCAGTTTCTTATTCCATACTCAGGCCAATCCCATATCAAACCCTTTAGGTTAGATCAGAGGAAGTGCTGATTGTTGAGACTGGTTTCGTCCTAGCGTTGATCATACCCTTAGGGTTTGATGGGAGAGCGTCTCTAGCGGCGAACCTCCATCACTCGCCTGGGTACACTACCCAGCACCCATATTTTGGGGAAACCAGTCACTCGGGCATCGCAGCGATTAGGACACAAAATAGTGAACTTTTGGTCACCCACCGCAACATCCGCGATCAGCCTCAGGAGGTCTGTAGGATTAAAGACAGACGCATCCACCTACGCGCTTCTTAACTCTTTATTTTCCAGGCATTCGCCATGCTAAGTCGGCTTAAACTCGCACCCAAATTTACGCTGATTCTGCTATTTGTCTTTATTCTTGGCAGTTCAGTGGGAGGGCTCGTGCTCTCTAAGACCCTGCAGTATCAGGTGGAACGGCAGGTCACCGCTGAGGGCGTCATGCTGATGGAATCTATGCGGGCCGTCCGCCGCTATACCGACCAGCAGGTGCGGCCCATCCTAGATGCCCATGAACGCGCCGCTATCTTTTGGCCAGAGACCATTCCAGCTTTCTCATCGCGGCGTGTGTTTGAGCCTCTCTCCGAAACGGCCCGCAGCGAGTGTGAGTTTGACTATAGCTATAAGGAAGCGGTGTTGAACCCGACCAACCCCAATGACTTAGTTGATGACTTTGAAGGGGTTTTGGTGGCAGATTTTCGCGCGGATTCTGCTGTCGAAGAATTATCGGGTTACCGCGAACTGCCGGGTCAGGGGTCAGTCTTTTACAGTGCTTTGCCCATCATTATCAAAAATGCCTCTTGTCTGGAATGTCACAGTACGCCAGAAGCTGCGCCCCCCGCGATGCTCGCTCAATACGGTCGCGAAAACGGTTTTAACTGGCCGCTCAATCAGGTGATTGGGACGCAGGTGGTGTACATTCCGGCTGATGATGTTTTTCTCAGCGCACGGCAGGCTTTTTCTTCCGTGATGGGGCTGCTGTTTGGCATCTTCGCGATCGCCCTAGTCTGTCTCAATACGCTGCTCAAACCCTTGGTCGTGCAGCCCGTACAGAGTCTGGCCAAAATCTCTGAGAAACTTGCGGCTAATGACCTGCAAACGACTCAGGATCTCGACACTGCCGAAACGCGAAAGCTCGCCAACGTGGTGAACCGCCAGGACGAACTAGGTCAGCTAGGGCAAGTCTTTCAAAAAATGGTGAATGAGGTGATCGCTCGCCAGCAGCGCCTGCAGCAGCAAATTCGTGAACTCAAAATCGAAATCAACCAGACCCGCAAAGCCAAAGACGTCAGCGAAATCGTCGAAACTGACTACTTTAAAAACCTACAAAATAAGGCTAAAGATATTCGCACCCGCAATGCGGCTCGAGAAGATCATTCCTAGTGGTGTGTTCGGTTGGATTTTGTCAATTGGGCGAGCGCTAACGTAATCCCACAAAAGCCTTGCTGGTGTTGGGTTTCATTTCACCCAACTTACGCGAATTTGGAATTCCACACTCCGCATTCTGACTTCCTCACTCCATAGGGCTATTCTCCGAGCAGCCGCTGTACGTCTAGGGCCCTGCCCGTAAGATACTCAGTCTCAAGACTCCTCGACCAACTCACTATTCACCTCATTAATTGGGCGACGTTTTAGTTCTACTGACTCTGTGCGGGGCAACAGGTCAAAGACTTCGCGCATGACGTCATCGATCGCCTCGTAGCTGACAAAACCGGTCTCGTTCAGACGCACCTCACCCGCCTGGTCAAACACCAGGGTTTGAGGCACCGCGCCGGCGAAGTAATATCCGGCGTCGGTGGGCTCAAAGGTATCTTTGAGGGGAATCGAGTCGGCCATGACCGGGATGAAGTTAGCCGCTCGTCCGTAGGGCTCCTGCAGTTGCGAAACGACGGATGTAAAGCGTTTGCAGTCAGAGCTGTCATCAACGTAGAACACTAACAAGGTCGGTTTCTCTTGCTTGAGCGACTGGGTCAAAGTCACTTTGGGCGGCACGAGCGAGCCGTTGCCAGCATAGAGAGCAAAGATATTGCCATCGTAGCGATCGTCTTCTAGCCCGGCCCAGGCGCTGAGCGGATTTGCCAGCCAGCAGAGTGCTACCACGAGCCCCATCACTAACCACCGTCGCCCGGATAAAAATCGCCTTGCCATCATGGATACGTTTGCAAATAGTGTTTTCATCCTTTCTATTAGGCCATATCGCGAGGGCGAATTTGCATAGGAATTGTCCGAGGCCAGCAATAGTTTTGGGTAGCCGCTGGATACGGACAACTTTCGTGAGTTCCAGAGGGTGGACGAAACTCTCTGCGGGATGCTTATATTCACAGCTGGTACGCCCAATGGTGATGCCATCCAGCCCCCATTGCTCAACTCCCCAGCCTATGTCTGACGGCTTTGATGGCCATCCTGACCATTCTTTGGCAGTCGGTTGACGAGCTTGCTGTATGAGAGTGGAGTGGGGACAGGCTAGGACGCCTACCCAACGAGTTTCCCCTCACGGTTAGGCCATCAAAAAATTGAGATTGCCCTCCCCTTCGATCCCTCGCTTTGTTCGTTGATGCAGCTCCCGATCTCTCTGGCACTGTCGGCGAGCTACCAGGTATGCTTACTCGCCGATCGCAATGGCCGGGTCAAGATTCAGGATTACGAAACGTTTCAGTGATTTCCTGCAGCTCCGAACGATAGGCCTCGTACTGTTCGGGTGTCGTCCAGGCGACGACTTGGTAATACGTGCCTGCAGACAGCACCGTCGTATGCAGGTAAACCACGGGGGTATCGTTATCAACCCGGCCTCTGACTTCATACTGCTCAGCATAGTCGTCACCGATAAAGTCAATATTGGTCGGCGATTCGCTCTCGTAAGCTGCCATCTGGTCTTTTAATAATGCTCGATACCTCGCGGCGATTTCTTCGAGAGCTAATGTTGATAGCGTCTCATCTTGCTCAGCAACGACCACCAAATAAAGCTGTCGTTCAAGATCAGCGGCTTCTAGCTCAGCCGAATCATGTAGTTCAGCTCTTGACCAGTTATCCGACAAGGTGATTTCGATATCAGCGAGAGCATTCGACAAAATCTGACTCTCGCCCACCGTTCTCAATTCCTGGGCTTCAGCCGATGTTTGCGGGTCAAGCTCTGCAGCCTCGCTTGCTTGCCCCACTTCGGTTGTTTGACTGTCAACGACAACCGGTGCGGGCTCGTCAACCGGACCGGTGAGGAAGCGCGACACGCGACCACAGCCAGCGGCACCAAGAATGATCAAACCGAAGGGAGCCAGTACTGAAAGAGTCCAGAGGCGTTTCATAGCAGGGGGCGATCGCAATTGCACACAAAGCATAACACCGCTATCTCAGCTTGATTAGCGGTCTTAACGGGGCGCTGATTGAGACTGAACAGTTCACCACGAGATGCCGACAAACCTGCTGACAGGCTCGCTTTGCCGGCTTGATGCGCGGTGCTATCAGCGAGCGAAACCGACCTCCGCCAACCCTGAGCAGCGTCATGATTGATGACAAGAGTGAGTGACGCAGGCCCGAATTGGGAACTCTTAAAACGTTTATATCCGTTGAGCAAAAGGGACTTAAAGCCCGGTTGCCGTGCCATGCCTGCTGTCAATTTTCGCGATCGCCGTTGGCTCGTGCCAGTCTCAACGGTTGCCTTCACAGCTGTTGCAGCGGCCGTGATTTTTAGCTTCCGTAGCCACGCAGAAAACGCTGTCAAAATCACCCTGACCCTCAGCCGCGCTGAGCAACTCATGGCGCAGCTGGACGGTATCGAAGAAAATGCGATACGCCATGGCTCGGTGCCTGAAGATCTACAAGAAATCGTAGCGATTGCTAAGCAACTGATCCAGCTTTGGGACAATCTGTCGCAAAGCAGCTTTAATGCCCAGCAGTTAGCTCAACTGCAAGCCTCCTCTGAACGATATGGCCAAGCACTAAGGCAAGAAATTAGGTTTCTGCAAGCGGGCGACCTGGAGGCCGCGGAGGAAATTGACGATGGCATTGTTGATCCCGAGTTTGCCCGCATCGCAGAGATGCTTCAAGCGGGGGGCAGCAGCGCGATTCAGCAGGCCAAAATTGCGAATCGAGAGGCCGACATTGGCACGATGTTGTCTCTCGTGTTAGCCGCCCTCTGTGTCAGCATTGTGGTGCAAAGGCTAGAGCAGGCGCGGCGTAAATCTGAACTAGCAGCCACAGAGCAACTGCTCTCTCTAGAACGAGAGGCGGCCCTACGTCATGAACGCGATCAAATAGAGCAGCGAGTTCAAGCGCGCACGCAAGAATTAGAGGGCAAAAATAAGGCTTTAACCGATCTCTTAGACCAACTACAGGCAACCCAGCAAGAACTGATTCAGGCTGAAAAAATGGCCGCATTATGTTTTTTTAATGATTGGTTGTCTAATGAGATCAACACTCCACTCGGAGCGATCCAAGCAGCTTCCGGCAATCTCGAAAAAGCCCTAGCGATGGTGATGACTCAACTTCCTGAGTTATCTTCGCGATTAACCTCAGAGCAGCAGCAGGACCTATTTGACTTGTTAGACCGTACACTGCACCATAAGCCGCTGCTGTCCTCTCGCGAAAAACGACCGTTGCGTAAGCAGCTTCAGAGCCAATTAGAGTCGGCGAATATTCCGTCACCGCGACAATTGGCCGATCGCCTGCTCGATCTAGGGGCCTATGATTCCATTGATCGTTTTCTGCCCATTTTGCAGGATGATAATCGAGAGTGGAGTTTACAGCTTGCCTATAATTTCAACCGTTTACATGGCAATCGAAAGACCATTCAAAATGCGGTTGAGCGCGCCAGCAAGATTGTTTTTTCCCTCAAAAACTATACTCGGGTTGACCATAACAAAGAACCCACCATAGTCCATGTCTTAGACGGCATTGAAACCGTTCTCTCCCTTTATCATAATCAGCTCAAACGAGGCATTGAACTTGTCACCAATTATGACTCTCTTCCAGACATTCAAGGCTATCCTGACGAACTGATTCAGGTTTGGACCAATCTCATTCATAATGCCATTCACGCTATGACTGATGCCGGCACCTTAACGCTATCAACCCAAGCAGCAGCCGATCAGGTCGTTGTTCAAATTAGTGATACTGGTCATGGTATTGACCCAGCAGTGCGTGATCGCATTTTTGAGCCCTTCTTCACCACCAAGCCTCAGGGAGAAGGTAGTGGTTTAGGCTTGCATATTGTCCGAAATATTATCGAGAAACATCAGGGGGATATTCAAGTGGCCAGTCAACCTGGAAAAACAGTCTTCACCGTTAAACTGCCGATTTCATTTCCTACTTAAATTGTTTTTTACTCCCTGATCAGTCTTCCGTTGAACAACAGAGTGTGAGTACTCTAACGCGATGCCTCTATTACTTCTGCGCTCACCCCTCCTCGTCACGCCATCGTATTAGCACTCATATCGTTCCTGACGAAGCTGCTGAATTGAATACTTGAAAAATCATCTTTATTAACCTTGCCCCCAACTATCATGGATTGTAATTCTGCCTTTCTTTGTGTTGATGACGAAATCATGATTTTAGAGACGCTCAAAGAGCAATTGCAGCGCAGCTTTGGCGAGCAATATATCTATGAGATGGCAGAAAATGCGACGGAAGCTTGGGAAATCATTGATGAACTTTATGAGGCTGGCATCCGACTCTTAGTGGTCGTTTCTGATTGGCTCATGCCAGGCATCAAAGGGGATGAGTTTTTAATTCAAGTGCATCAAAAATTTCCCCACATTATGACTATTTTACTGACGGGCCAGGCCGACGACGCGGCGATCGAACGCTCTAAACAAGCAGCTGGGCTCCACGCTTGTCTGCGTAAGCCTTGGCAAGAAGCAGAACTCGTGGAGATAATTTCCCATGTGCTGCGATGATCATCCTATTCATAAACCGGTCATCCTCTGTGTCGATGATGACCCCATGATTTTAGCCACCTTAGGGGAACAGCTACAGCGACAGTTTGGGGCAGACTATGACGTTGAGCTGATGGACAGTAGCGCTGAGGCCCTGATTTTATTAGCGGAACTGCAGAGTGAGCAGATTGCTGTACCCCTGATTTTGTCTGATCAACGCATGCCGGTCATACCGGGCGATCGCTTTTTGATCGCCGCCCATCAGCGACTACCCGAAACCTTGACAATTTTGCTAACGGGAGAACAGCACTTAGAAGCGGTAAAAAATGCCCTGAACCATGCCAACCTTTATCGCTACATTGCTAAGCCCTGGGATGAAACAGATTTTCTATTAACGGTTAAAGAAGCGCTGCGAAGTTATCAGCAGCGTTACCAACTGCGGAAACAGCAGATTCATTTGGAACAAACCAATCAACAACTAGCCCAGTCTCTAGCTACTTTGCAAGCGACTCTAGAGGCCACTGCCGACGGCATTTTAGTGCTTAATCAGGCAGGCGACATTATTCACTTCAACCAAAAGTTGCTCACGCTTCTAGAACTCCCGTCGACACCAGGGGATAGTCTGCTGGAGCCAGCCCCGGCGGGGGGCCGCGCAGCGGCCGCGGCCCACGCGAGCCGGCCGCCGGGCACGCGAAGCC
>CALCPB010000886.1 GCA_937897665.1 uncultured Halomicronema sp.
CACCACTACCCAAATCGTCAATGGCAGCGGTTCCCTGCGTACTGACAAGCGGTGTCGTCGGGGTCGTCACGTCGTACAGCGTGATAGTTTCAGTCGACACTGATGAGTAATATCGTTTTTGATACAGCTGCAAGGTGCCGCTAGCAATGGGCGAGGTGATTGAGCCCACATCGAAAACAAAGTAGGAACGAAACTCTACCGAGTCTTGAACCCCAGTAAACGTATTAAAGATAGGACTCGATTGGTTGCCAAACACCGCCAAATTAAAGCCACCTTGGCTATACCAAGCCTGTGTGCTGGCTCCCAACACTAGCGTTGCGGCCTCGACCGGGCTGCTTACAAAGGTCGCAGCCACGATACTTAGAGAACCTATGATGCCTCTGAAGCGCGAAGCTTTCATGCTATATCCTTAACGTCACAACTTGGTTGACGACCAAAGACTTCAACCGTTCCCGTTGTCAAAATGGCACTGCACTGCATGCATAAAGCATTGAAATCTTCTCGATCTGATGATCTCAACTACACGCGAGATCTCAGCCTCAACGCTGAATAGATGCAGGCACAACTACGTGATTGACAACTGTTCGAACTCAATAGTTGAAGACTAAAGCACCAATGTTAAAGACTCAACAAACTCAAACGCACCCCGATCAGTAAATGCACGAAGGTCTAGACAAGACAGACGTCTGTGACATTGACCACGGCACTTAGATTAAATATGGACTTTCCATAAGGTTTTAACAACATCTCAGTAATATCTTCATCAAGTCTAAAAATAAGCTCCCAACATTTGAAGCTAATTTTACGGCTGCCGCTATCAAATCTCGGCTTACTCAAAGTGTCAGGATCAAACATAAGCTCTCCTGAAATGCATAATTGATACCGTCAATGCTAGAGCCGATCATCAAGTTAGTAGCGACAATATTTGACCCTAGGCATTCCTGCATTCGCTCTATCTACTGCCAAGGGCTAAACACCTTGCTTACCAGTCATTTAATCGGTAATTGATGACGGCTCCTTCGCATTTGCACAGATAAGAGAAAAGGTCAAAACCAAAAAGTTGAATTTGGCCCAAGGCTCATACCTGTGCCCTACACCACCAGTGGTATCAGCGGGTAGAGCCTTCAGGTTGTCCTTGCGGCGCCGCGAAAATCGAAATTCTCCGATCAACCAAATGTCATCTCACCACAGTCAATTCAACAAAATTAGTTGCTTCGCCAAATAACTGAAAGCAGCTACCGAAGAAGCACTTTGCGGTAGAACGGCTGATTGCACGCTGCAGAAAATGAAACGCCTCATCAAAATCAAAAAAAGATGGACTATCCACAGTTCATCATCAACTCCTTACTCCCAACCATGCACTAGGATTCTGGCCAAGGAGATCATTGTAACCAGTCGATTTTGGATTTCATGGATCAAAAAAACACCATTAAAATGATGCCGCACAATCGCTTTCAAGAGAAAGGATTCAAATATTTTTGTTCTGATAAAATGAACAATCTAGCCTAAGCGACTGTCGATATCGGCCGGTAGAGCCTGCACGTTTTTCCGGACACAGTTGTGATTGTGCCCCCCTCAGGACGAAGATTCTTTGCCAAACAAAAAGCCGACTCCGTAGAAGTCGGCCAAATAAAATTTAGTTGCTCTCTCAAGTTGGAAGAAACGACGTGCCAAAAGGCAACGCCTGTGAAGCGGAGTCGACCGTTTCATCTCTCCACCACGCATTGTATCAAGCCACACAGATTTTCTGTTATAAATCTTGAGAATTTTCCCTTCATTTCCATAGAGAGTTTTGAGTAGAGAGTCCATAAACCATGTTGTTTGCTTATGTTCCCGATTAAAGTCGGCAACAGCCTGCTTAAAGACTGACTAGCGTGAGGGCTGGCGTCTGACTCTGCTCGAAGCGATCGCGCAATTTAGCGGGTTGTCCCCAGATCACCGTTTCGTGGGTGTAGGTCACCATGCCTGGCAAGGCGCCTTTGGGTTTAAACACGTGACGTGGTTGGGTGAACACAACTGGGACTTGATCGGCTTGCTGCGCCCGACTAAAGTAAGCGGCTACATCGGCTGTGAAATGCAGATCGGCATCGGAGGGCTGTTGACCGGCATCAAGTCGCAGTAAGACATGACTCCCCGGAATTTCTTGAGTGTGAAACCATAGGTCGTAGTCGGTCGCTGCTTTAGAGATGAGCAAATCATTTTGGCGATTGTTACGCCCAACCCAAACCTCAATGCCGCCAGGAGTCTGGAACTTGCGGACGTTGAGGGTGGCGTGGGAGTGATTTGGGTGGGGACGATAGGTGGGGTCTTCTAGATAGCTTTCTTGAATCAGTTCAGCGTGAATCTCTTGGATGGCGCTCAGATCGGCGCTAGTTTCATAACGCTCAATCTGCCTGAGTGCCGCCTCAACCTGCTCTAAATAGGCAATCTGAGCTTGCACTTCGTTTAGCAGTGGCGCGATCGCATGGCGCGATCGCTTCAGTTTTTGGTGACGCTTGTAAAGAGCTTGGGCGTTTTGAATAGCATTTTTCTCCGGCTCCAACGAGATGTTGATAATTTCACCGGTTTCAAAATCCGCGAGCGGCATTTGGCGCATGCCAGGTCGCCATTGGTAGCTGTAGGCCATGAGTAAATCCGCCTGTTGCTTGCAATCATCAGCAGAGGCGGCTTTTTGCAAACGACTGAGGAAGATGGCCTCCTTCTGCTTCAACTTGTTTAAAAGCGTTTTTAACCGCTGGATGAGCCGATTTTTTAGCTGCTCAAACACTTGGCGATTCAACGCATCGGTGTAGTACTGGCACAGCAGCGATTGCACATCCGTGGCTGCAGTTCCGCCCGTTCGCAAAACGGAGTAGCCACCATCGATGAAGCAGGCTTGAAAGGTCTCATTTTGCAAGCACCGTAGCCAGGCTTGCCAGGCGTCAAACAAGCGACACCAGTCGGTGGGGCTCAAATCGGTCGTTGATTGCCCTGGCGACAGATTGGCTTGGGCCGCCAGATCTCTAATCAACGATGAACTGAGACCGCTATAGGCCGCAAATAGGCCTTTTTTAAGCGATGCAGGCACTAATGCCACCCGTTCTTGCCACCGCGCCTGGGGTTCATCGATAGCGGGAAATGGCCCGGTAATGGCCGGAGGCGGTATATAAGGAGCCCCGGTCAGAATCGGGCGCACGCTCGACTGCTTTTCAGAAACCTGATGGGCGGCAGTGACGATTTGCCCACGGGCGTTGGCCAGAATCACATTACTATATTTGCCCATTACTTCGACATACAGGTGCCACTGAATGGGCTCACCAGGCCGCTGGGCAAATCCCAAATCAAATGCCCGCTCCCAAGCGGCCACTGGCATTATGCTGACCAAGGCGTAACCGTTGAGCTGATGCTTTAGCTGTTGGCTAAACGTGAACGTGTCGGGAACCTTGGGCGGGGGCGCATCCATA
>CALCPB010000887.1 GCA_937897665.1 uncultured Halomicronema sp.
ACAGCGGGCTTCTAATCACTCAATTCAGAGTTTGCCAAGCTTAGGATGTCGTCATCACTCCCCTTACTCATCAAGTAGCGAGCAGTGATACAAGTGTTTGAAACTCCTCACGACCGACAGTACACCGAGCACATTAATGGTGGTTAATTGGCAGGTTAAGTCCCCGATCAACTGAATGAACGGGCTGCTGCGGCCAATGCCACTAGCCTTTGAGAGGTGCGTCACCGGATTTCCCCAGAGGCGATTCTACGCTCAAGACTTGAGCACGGCTTGCACGGCCCGTTGTTGATCGCGGCGAGTAATCCAGCGGTGGTAAGTGCGATTGTGAATCGCGACTGAGTGCCCCATCATGCGAGCCGCTACGGTATCCGGCACCCCTAAAAGAATCGTGCGTACAGCCCAAGCATGGCGCAAATCATAGGGTGAGAAGGGAATCTCATAGCGGCGAAACTGCAGGGTGACTTGCTGACCAATCCGCTGCAGGGTGGTTTTCTGGAGATCGAGTTCGATGTCGGGCAGCGTCTGCTCGCGGAGACCAAATTCGTCGATCCACTGGGGTGGAAACGGCCACACGTCATGGGCACCGGTTTTCGTAACGTCCAGGACTTCGATCGCCGCTTCGGCCTCTCCATTGATCAACGCCCGACAGTCACAGAAAAACACCTCGTGATTGCGCAAGCCGTAGGCGGCCATCATGCCGTAAACACACTGCCATGCCGGGTTAGGAATGCGATGAAACCACTGCAGAATCTCGTCATCGGTGGGCAACTGGCGCATCTGGGTGCGGCTGCTGCCATATTTGCCCCACAGGGTCTTCAAATCAATCGGTAGCTCAAGGCCGAGGTAAGCCGCGAAGGCATCCATTGCGGTGCAGCAAACTTGGCGACTGCGAGAGTTGGCTCGCGTACCCTTGACGGTGGCGACAATGGCCTCCGGCAGGCTCAACGACCGGCGATCGCTGAGTTCCTGGAGTTTTTTGAGATAGGGGCGGTAGGCTTTCTCCCAGGTGGCTTTGACCGAGGCGGGGTGCTTATCGGGGTCGGCGGCGGCCACGTCGAGATAGTGCTGGGCAAAGGCGGCAATTTTGTCCGTCAGTTCATCTGAGCCCAAAACCGCCCCACGCTGCACCAGATAAGGTCGCCAGTCAAAGGTCTGTTCGATCAGCCGGGCGGCAATGACCTTGGCTTCTTGCTCTGCCTGCTTGAGGGCGGTTTTATTGGCAGGCAGCTTGAGGGAAATGCGCTGCTGATAGGGATGATAGCGATCGCTGCCAGGGCGCGGCGGCAGCGTACCGCGTAGGGCTAGCATGTCGCCGCGCCGCTCAATCTTGAGCCCCAAGCGAGCCGCTTTGAGCCGCTGGTTGACTTTGACAATATGGGGATCTAGCGGATGCGTCATAGCA
>CALCPB010000888.1 GCA_937897665.1 uncultured Halomicronema sp.
TCTCAATCTGCTGACTGCGCCATTCTTCTAACATCTCTTTATGACTGCGATCGCATTGGCGGCTTATAGTAGGGTGGAAACTTTGGCGACTCGCCCAGACATTTTTGTGAGGCACCAGATCGCTAAAGGTTGAGTCCAGTTTTTCGACGACGTTAGGAGTCAGCAACTATGCGGCAGATCAACTTTGTCGTGATCTTTGTGATTTCACTGGCATTGGTCTTATTTGGGATTGAGAACACTGATCCCACTACGATTCACATTGTGCAGGGGATTGATTTAGAGGCCCCGCTCTGTGTCGAGCTGATCGTGGCGATGGGTATCGGTGCAGTTTTGGCTTGGGTATTTAGCGTGTGGGTGCAGGTGCAGGGATACCTCGGCCCTGGCAAACAAATGGAGCAGAGCGAAGTTCGCATTCAAGAACTCGAGCGGGACGTTGAGCGTTATCGCGTGGAGTTAGAAGAGCAGCAGCCGATGCTGCCCGCCTCTGCCAATGCAGATGGCGACTCAGAGTCTAGCGAAGCGTTTGCGAACTAGCCGCTGGTATGACCGTATCTCTGGCGCAAAGCGCGATCGCATTTTTGATTGATCTGGCCGAACAGGGCGAAATTGACCCTTGGGATGTCAAGGTCATCGATGTGATCGATCGATTTCTCAAAACGCTCAAAACCGAACCAGCGGCGTTGCCCGATCCGGGGCGATCGCCCTATGAGGCCAGCCTTTCTGAGTCGGGCAAGGCCTTTTTGTATGCTTCCATGTTGGTCTTGCTCAAGGCCGATACCCTGGTGCGAGCGGAAATTGATGAGGCTCAAGCGGCGCTTGAAGCCGAAGCTTTTTTTGACGACGCCGACGATTTGGTCGAGATGCCGCTGCCCCGCAATTTAGAACAGCACTTACACCGGCGGGCGATCGCGCCGCCACCCGAACGGCGTCAGGTGACGCTGAATGAGCTGATTGAACAGTTAGAAACCATTGCTGCGGTCATTTCTGATCAGCCGCCGCGCTCTCGCACGCGCCGCGCTCAGCCTGTGCCTAAGCGCCACGCCGTGCGCGCCATTACGCAGCTGGCCCACCAAGAAAATCTGTCCGAAATTGCTGGAGCCCTCGAAGCTTTCTTAAATCAGTATTGGGATCAGCTGGCTGAAGACTTTAGCTGGCTGAACTTTGAAGAACTGCTGGTCGAATGGCCGCAGCATCGCCCTGCTGAAATCGATAACCACGTGCCCGACTCGCCTGAAGCCGCTGATCGTCACGAACGGGTGGGCGTCTTTTGGGGCTTGCTCTATCTATCGGCCCAATCCAAGGTGGAGCTTTCACAAGAAGAGCTTTACAGCGAACTGTGGGTGCGTAACCTTAAGGCCACCTCGGGAGAAGACTCGCCTGAAATTCCGCCTCAGGTGCTGCCCGATTAGGGCTTTGGCCTCAAATAACCTCTCTACGATAGAGACGTTTTCTGTAAGCGCTTGGCACTACCCAATCCGGTTTGTCTGGAACGCTATGCTCGGGCAACTCGCTTCAAACCACCACAGACTACTCCTCTAAGGGGAATCAGGCATAGAGCCTCCGGTTCCTGATTTGGGGAGGCGCTAGGGACGAGTCCTGCTGGCATCGATACAATAAAGCCATCCGCTGTCGGCGTCGCCTATGATTGCCTCCCCTCAAGCCCCCCTCACCCCCGACGACTATCTGCACCTCGAAGCCGATAGTCCCGTCAAACATGAATACATTAACGGCGACGCCTACGCGATGGCCGGGGCGAGTGATATTCACGTCACTATTGCCGGGAATCTCTTCGCCTTACTACGTAACCATGTTCGCGGCACTCTTTGCCGGGTCTATATTGCTGATATGAAAGCTCGCCTTGAGGCCCTCAACTGTTTCTACTATCCCGATGTGCTCGTGACCTGCGACCCCCGCGATGCCGAAACCGCTACCTACAAGCGGTTTCCGAAACTGATCGTCGAAGTCCTGTCTGAATCGACCGAAGCGTTCGATCGCGGCGACAAATTTACTGACTACCAAACCCTTGACACCCTAGCGGAATACGTCATTATCAATACCCGCCACCAACGGGTCGAATGCTTCCGCCGCACTGCCGATGACCTCTGGTTGCTGCAAACCTACACCCCTAAGAACACCCACTTTGAGCTGACAAGCCTACAGTTCACCGAGACTTTTGAGGCGCTCTACGAAGATGCTGGACTGGAGCCGACCGTACTGCCAACTGCATAATTCGTCGCTCATATGGGTCGTTGGTCAAGCGGTTGGCGGCGTGCTATCGGGTGATCGCCGCCGCTGTTACGAAAATACACGGTCTTGTCCCGACTCGGCCGATTGAGTTCAGCAATTTCAACCAGATCCTGACGTCGCCGTGGTCGGGTAAGCTTGAGCCCAAGACGTTTGTCGTGGGTAACCGCGCGTCAAATTGATGATTTGGCAGGAGCGAGTATGTGGAATGAGTTCATCAATCCATGAACTTTCTGTTGCATCTCAATAAGGACATCACCCACATTTAGAATTCGTCGGTAAGCTATTGCAAACGGACATGATGTTCTCTCACGGCAAGACCCTCCCATGAGTCAACAAAGCCAACTGGTCGAATTTTTACGCCAAGAATTGTCCCTGCCGGCAGACGCGATCGCGCTGGGGTTACGTCGGTCGGCGGCGTCTCCTAGCTTGTTGCCGATCGTCCTCTGGCAGTATGGTCTCGTGACCACCCATCAGCTCGACCAAATCTATGATTGGCTTGAAGCCAGCATTGTTTGAGGAAATATTTCGCATCAGCCATCCCTGTCGGTGCAGAATGGCTGATGACGAGTCGCGATGCCATCGAGCTCTCTCGCTAACTCGTCCTTGCTGTGGTGCTGATAGATGCTTGCTCAAAAGTTGCCTGAAGCGATTGACCATCAGGCTAGGCCAATGTCATGAGCTGGTTGTCGATCAATGGGGACGACTAATCATCGACAACCACCAGCCTTATTGGTTCTGCTGTAGGCGAATCAGTTCTTGTTGAATGCGTTCATAGACGGTGGCATCCGCTTCGTGAGCATCCGTAATTTCATTGAAGCGTCGCGACGTCAGGTTGTTGGCTTCCACTGCACTTTGTGACTGATTGCAATAGGTCGTCAAAATTTCGCGAACATCACGGCGCACCGAACGTGGGACCTCTGAGATATTTTGCGTATTCGAACAGCTCACATTGACGTCGTTGATGTCCATTTCGACCGTCAACAGAATATCTTTGATTTCGGTGTAAGCAGCATTGCGGTATCCATCAATCGTTAAGACGGCTTGCGCATACTGAGTGATTTCAGCATTGGTGATATCAGATTGCGCGATCGCCGCCTGGGTTGTGAATGGTAGCCCTGAAAGTGAGGGGACAGCGGGCAGCCCGGCGACGCCCAACCAGCTGGCCACGACCCCGGTTGCCAGCCAGCGACAGGTGCCTCGCAGTGATAAAAAATTAGGTTTGATTAACGTGTTTTTCATAAACCTGAGACCCACAAAGAAACTAGTTACCAGCAATAGTGACTCGTGCAGCTTTTAATTGTAATCGGGAGTTTACGCTGAACGAGTGTAGATTGGATGAGAATTGTGACAAGCTTGAGCAATTTCGACCACTTTGGTTTGCAAGAGAGCTGTCGGATCACGACCCAGTTTGAGGCCAGACTCCAGCTCTAGTAGATGTTCGAGCACTTGCTGCAGGCTCGACAACGAGAGCCCTGCCACTTCCTTCTGTAAGAAATAGATGCGTTTAGGATTGTTGATTTCAGCGGCTTTGGCCACGGCTTGAGGATTACGCTCACCGCTCTCGACCATGACCTTGACCCATAACCAAGTCCGAAATTGACCCACCAGTGTTGAGACGATACGGAGGGCTGGTTCGTTCCGATTCAGCAGATCGGCGAGCAGTCCCAATGCCTGTTCAACCTCGCCTTCTCGCAGGGCCGCTGCTAATTTCAAGCTACTTTGGGTGCTCACCGTGACTAAGCGAGCCACCGTTTCAGCATCAATGGGCTCTGGGCGATCGCCCCAATAAAGGGAGAGTTTCTCTAGCTCAAGCATCAGCTGCCGCGTTTGGTTACCGACGGCTGATACGAGTAGCTCAATTGCATCTGATGTGAGGGGCAATTGGCGATCACGAGCGATGGTTTCAATCTGTCGGGCAATTTGATCACTCTTCCACGGGGGAATGGTGCCGAACTCGCGAATCTCCCCGTGTTTTTGTAACAGCTTGGTAAATTTAGAGCGGCCATCGGGCTTGGTGCGACTGCTCATTAATAGAATGACGGTCGCGGGCAGTTTGGGCAGCGTGCGGGCAAACTCCGCTAAAATCGCTTCGCTACAGCGCTGACCGATCGCCGTATCCGCCAGCCAAACAAACCTTTGGCCGGTACCAAAGGGAGGCGTCATGGCCTGATTGAGGGCAATGATGGGGCCTTCGGCGACATCTGGAGTGATTTTGTCGTAGTTAAAGCTGGCCCAAGCGGCATCTAAAGCCTGATCGCGCAGCTGGGCGATCGCCTGAGACATCTGATAATCGTCTTCACCCCAAAAGTAATAGACCGCCATCTGCGTTGAGTTCCCATCCAAAGTGCCGGAGGCGTTCTAGAATTCTAAGGCCTTCTTCACCTGTGGCAATGCCTCCCCTGACTCAGCATCCGATTTTGCACCAGAGCTTTGCCCTGATTGACCAAGCGATCGGATCACATTCCTTTTCCCATGACGAATACGCCATCCTGCGCCGCATCATTCACAGCACTGCCGATTTTGAATTTGCTGAGCTATTGACGATTTCTCCTGATGCCATTGAGCAGGGCTTGGCCGCGCTGCGATCAGGTGCCCCCATTGTGGTCGATGTGGGCATGGTGCGTCAGGGCTGTCAGGGGATGGTGCAGCGCACGTTTGGTAATCCGCTACACGCCGCGGTAGATTTCGCCGCAACTGCCGAGCCGCAACTGACGCGCACGGCCACGGGCATGGTGCGCGCCTGGAGGCAATATCCCGAAGCCGTCTACGTGGTGGGCAATGCGCCGACGGCTTTGCAGGCCCTGTGTGACGAGATGGCTGCCGCTGAGTGCCAGCCCCCGCTGATTATTGCCGTGCCGGTGGGATTTGTGGGTGTGGTGGAAGCGAAGCAGCGGGTAGCGGCCCTGCCGGTACCCCAGATCCGGGTGGCCGGGCGCAAGGGGGGCTCGCCGGTCGCGGCGGCCATCCTCAATGCGCTGTTGGTGCTGGCTTGGGAAGCGTCATGACGCCCATTCAAGTGGTGGGCATTGGGTTAGCCGGGGCAGCCAGCCTACCGCTGGCAACGCTGACGTAGATTGCTCAGGCGACTGTATTGGCTGGGGGCGCTCGCC
>CALCPB010000889.1 GCA_937897665.1 uncultured Halomicronema sp.
CTCCTGGCTCTGCACGACCGTATACAACTGACGCGGGTCCTCTCAAAACTTCAACTCGCTCCAGATTTGCGACTTCTGGCTCTGCCGCATTTGCTCCAAATGCGAATAGGGTAAAGCCATCCCGCAAAACTGGAGCATTCTCAAATCCGCGAATGGCAACATTGAGGCCGCGACCATCATCATTGCCTAAAAATGTTACCCCAGCTGCATTTTCAAGCACCTCTTCAAGTCCTGTTGCTTGCTGGTCTTCAATGATCTGGCGAGGAATTACCTGAATGGATTGAGGCACGTCGCGCAGGGGCGTATTGGTGCGCGTTGCAGTGCTGGTAGCGGATGTAAAATAAGCGCCTTCCCCTTCACCAGTGACAACAATCCGCAGCGTGTCATTGTCTGGTGTTTGAACAGTTGGATCTCCGGGTGTAACACTCACCGTGAGGCCAGCCGTTCTGGTGTTGATTGCCAGGCTAGGGGCTGCATCAGCTCCCGTGATGGCAATTTGCACTCGGTTATCGGGCAAATTGGTAGCATTGACAAGGACAATTCCATCAGCCGGGTTGCTAACCAAAAACTCATCCCCGTCCGGCAGCTGTAACATGGCATTGGGAATATCAGCAATTACAGCATTGCCCGTAACCGAGGTTTCAGGAGTCTCTAGCTCTCCATTGGTTTCTAGCTGAAGCGTAAATCCTGCTGCAGTTTCAGTAATTTGAATATCGGTAATCTCGACCGGGCGTGCAACCTGCGTTAGCCTGTCTGTTGTTGCTGACAGATCAAAGTTGGCTAGAGAAACGTCAGCCGAGGCTGCTTTTGCTGAGTGTGGATTAGCAATTGCCCCCTGCCCAATCAACAGCCACAGGCCAATTGACCAGCCGCCCCAGCGCCTAAACGTTGTACCCATATCCTGCCTCACACATCAAATAAGAATGCTTCTCAATAAAGCGTAAGGCGATGATAAGAGATGAGGCCGGTTATTTTCTGCGCGATAGAGAAATTTTCTGCGCGATAGAGAAATTTTTCTTTGTATCTAGCCGTGCTTACCAAGCTGATAGGCCTTGGGGCTGATCATAAACTGGCGTCGAAAGGCGTTGCTAAAGGCTTCTGGGCTGCGATAGCCAATGCGCTGGGCAACTCCAGCAATGGATAGATTAGAATTTGCCAATAGATGCTGGGCCTGCTGCATGCGGCAGTGGTGCAAATAACCAAAGGGTGTGGTGCTAAACACCTGACGAAATCCTTGTTTAAGTCGATATTCATTGAGACCCACCTGCTGAGCAAGGCTGCTTAAAGCGGGAGGATTGTTAATGTTACGGGTCAAAATGGCTTTGGCGGCATGGAGTCGTTCTAATTCATGGGAAGGCAACTGCCGTGATTTCTTTGAAGATGATTTCTCTGCCCAGTGGGCAAACTGCAGTGTCAACAGTTCCAGGGCTTTACTTTCCAGATACATACGCTGCATTACCCCCTGATAAGGAGCCCGCACAATTTGCTGTAACACCTGACTCATCATCGGAGTCATCCGCCCTAGCGGCTGATGAAATTGCTGTGCTTTGACATCATATAGATGTCTCAACGTTGATGGTAGAAGCGGGTCACATAAGTTAAAGGAGCCTAAGTAGTCCGTCTGAGCGTATAGCATCACAACATAATGCGGTTTATGAGATGGCCATTCTTCTATCTCTGTGATGTCGGGTAGGTGATAGAGATAGTGATCGCCTGCAATTTCTGCATAATCTGCTGCAGCACTCGTTTTTGATTATTGTGTTTGAATTCTGGAAAAACCCGATACATAAAACTAAGAAACTAGGGGAAAGTCAGCCTCGTGCTGGCGCTTCATTCTGAGCGTCTGCAGCAGCTCGCCCTGGAGAATATGAAGGGTTAACCCACCCCGCAGATAAACTCGAAGTTCACTACCTTCTCCAAGACTTTTTGGAATACCGTCTTCGATTTCAAACTCTGTCCTTCGACAAGTGGCCTTGCCTTTTTTCTGCGCAATTGTTCGGATTTCCCTGAAGTCTTCGAACGAGATCACCATTTTGCTTGATCGGTTTGCTTAAATGAAAGCAATTATCAATAATAAATATAGCACTGCATGATTATGGAATTCTGGGTGGGCGTGTGAGCTGTCTAAGATCGTTTAAGGACTAGCGTAAGGCCATCGGCGATGGGTAACATGCTCAATTCAATGCGTGGGTCTTGGTGAAGGGCTTGATTTAGCGCTCTCAATGCCATCGTCTCAGGATCCGTTTTCTCTAGGGCAGCAACGGCTCCCCCCCACAGCACATTGTCAATGACCATTAGCCCTCCGGGTCGCAGTAGCTTTAGGCACTTTTCGCAATAGTGGTGGTAGTTTGTTTTGTCCGCGTCAATAAAGGCAAAGTCAAAGGTGTTTGCCTGCCCTGTCATTAACAAACTGTCTAAGGTATCGAGGGCTGGGGCGATGCGCAGGTCAATCTTGTCGGCGACGCCAGCGGCTAGCCAGTAGGATGGGCCATATTCTCTTGCTTCTTCTCGGATATCACAGGTGATTAGGGTACCGTCGTCAGGGAGAGCTAGGGCCATCCATAGGGCGCTATAGCCGGTAAAGGTGCCAATTTCTAAAATCTTTTTAGCACCCATAAGTTTTACTAGCAGAGCCATAAACTGTCCCTGATCCGGAGAGATTTGCATATGGCCATAGGGATGTTGGGCAGTTTCCTGACGCAGCTGGGTGAGGGGTTCAGGCGCTCGTAGGGAAACGGAGAGTAGGTAGTCATAGAGATGAGAATGTAGCGTACCTGTTTTGTTGGACATAGTGGTGTTCCCCGTGTCTCCGCGTCTCCGCTAGTTTGGTGCGAGTAGTTGTTCTTTGAGTTCTTCTAGGTAAAGCTCGGTGCCAATGGGGCCGGGTAAACCTGCACATAGATAAATTGGGATGAAATAGATGCGTCCGGCTTGGCTGGCGTCTAAGGACTGTGCAATCTCATTCTCCTCCCATGCCTGTTTCAATTTCGACAGTTGGTGCTCTTCAAAGTGC
>CALCPB010000890.1 GCA_937897665.1 uncultured Halomicronema sp.
ACCTAGTTAGGTGTCAGAGGATTTTTAGCTTTTTGGGGTTGGACATGGATAAAAGAGCGTACAACTCACTCCAGCTCACGGGATTGAACTGAGCTCTGGTCGTTTACCTGTCTGGTAAACAGCTGGACTAATCCAAATGTAGGATAGGTGAGCGATAGCGTAACCCATGTGGACGTTGAGTTAAGGCGACGCCCATGGGCCTCGACCTACAATGTCTTACATTTAAGGGGAACTTCTTGCTTAAGGCTGACTCGAAACTCTAGGAATAAGGCATGTCATGGTTTTGAGAGAAATTAATGCTCCCCGGTCTAAAACCGGGTCAACGATGAATCGACGTTGGATCAGCTTGTTGTTTGGGGTCGTTGTCCTCTGGCTGGGATTCACTGCCCCCGTCGATGCTGCGGCTGAAGCCCCCCCGGCCACTGCGGTCTTTGCAGGAGGCTGCTTTTGGTGTATGGAACAGCCATTTGATGAGCTGCCTGGCGTGATTGACACAACCTCGGGCTATACAGGCGGTACAGTGGAAAATCCCGGTTATTATCAAGTCTCAGCCGGCGGGACTGGCCATGTCGAAGCTGTTCAAGTGACCTATGAGCCCAGTCAGGTCAGCTACGAAACCCTGCTGGATGTGTTTTGGCATAATGTTGACCCGGTTGATAACCGAGGACAGTTTTGCGATAAGGGCAGTCAGTATCAGTCGGCGATCTTCTATCAAAATGAGGCACAGCGAGCAGCCGCGATCGCCTCAAAGGCCACCTTGTCTGACTCCGGCCAGTTGGCCGCAGAAGTTGCGACTGATAACCGAGTCGCCGCAACGTTTTACCCCGCCGAAGATTATCACCAAAACTATTACAAGACTCACCCTGTGCGCTACAAGGTCTATCGCTTTAGCTGTGGCCGCGACCAGCGACTCAGCCAAATTTGGGGTGAGGATGCCGGACACTCGTAAGCCCAGCCAGGATGACACAGACAGAGTGCAGGAAGCAGGAAAGCTGGAGCCAGGTTTGTGGATCGTGCTTCAACTTACTAACTCAACGGCGGAGTAAACGAGTGCCACCTGCCGCCGTCATCAACACCAGCATGCCCCCAATCATTCCCGATTCAGGAATCGAGACCGCTTTGGGGTCGGGATCACGCCCATCCAACTGACTCAACGCTGCTTGCGCAACAAACTTGTGCCCCTGAGTGGTGGGATGAAAATCGTCCCAAAACAAAAATTGATCGGGAGTATCACACACAGTGAAGCCATCCAAATCAATCGGAAAGCTGTAATCAGTCAGGCAAGCATCGGTCACATTGGCAAAGTCAAACTTGTCGGGATTAGCGATCGCGTTCAGCAATTCCCCATTCAAATCAAAGTCAATGAAATTGACATCCGGTGTGGCTGAGACAAAATCTTCAACCAAAGCAGACAGGGCAGTATTGTAGTCAGTCACACGGCTGCTGAGTGTTGGCGCTTCAGGTGTTCCCAAAAAGCGCGGCGTCAGGCTCAGATCAGGCAGGCTACTGACGAGGATGTTTTTGGCCCCACTGCCAACTAAAGCTTGCAGCGCTGCAGAGGTGTTTTGCAGCGGCACGGTAATGTCAGTTTCCGCGGGCATAGCCTCACTACCGGCAAAATCGTTGCCGCCCGCCAGATAAACAAACAACGCATCCTCGGCAGGCGGCACCCCAGAGAAGTTAACCAAGCTGCTGAAGGCAGTGACTTGAGCTAGAGCACCCGTATCGAGTGGAAAGTCGGGGACAACCGTGTTGTTAGTGCCGGTACTGGCACCGGCTACTCCAAAGTTGATGCCCTCACTCACATCGGTTGCGAGCGGGTTCAGTAGCAGATCTGCAAATAAAGCCGGCTCTAATTCAAAGGAGTCGGCTAAATACTCGACCCAGACAGGCCCGTTGGATAAGCGCTGAGCGTAGGGTGGCGATTGAGGAATGCCTAAGGGGGATAGTGCCGAAGATGCGCGAAAGAGATTGCCCGCATCCAGCAGGCTGTCGCCAAAGACATATAACTGGCTAAAAGAGGCCGCCCGCGCTTCTAACGGGGCGATCGCCGCCATGACAGCAATACCAGCAGAAACAAAGACTGATTTCATTGCACCCATTCTCAGATCACAGCGTTATGCGAGTCAGCGATCGCGCGATCAGCCTGCCATCGCGCTCCTCAATTCACTAACACCATAAAGGATGGGGTTTGGGAAGCGTCAACGCTATCTCCGTAGTTTTACGGCAACTTTATACAAACCTTGTGAAGTTTCGATGAGTTCGGATGAAGACGGAGTTCGGAAGGCGAGATTCGGCATTCGGAGTTCAGCAGGTGGAATGCAGAGGGCAGCTGTAGTTGCAGGAGGCGGCTGGAAACAGTTGGCGTGGGGCTCCAGTTCGGAGGCCCTGGTGCCAGGAAAGTTGCCTGAATTTGCGATATTTAGTTAATTCTCCCAAGAGAGCAAGAAAACTTGCGGCCCTGTCGTAAGAGGCCCCCATAAATACCGAGTTCGGCGATAATGGGCTGAACTCGAAAGGACACAGATTTAGAACTGGGTCATCAAGTTTCTGAAGTAGACGAAGGGTCGCCGCCTAAACCAGGGCTAAGAAAAGCCACCAGGAAACCGATCGCGAATCCGGTCACGTTGCGGGTGAGAGGAATCCAGTCACTGGTGCGAGTGACGACAGGACCGAGACCAAAGGCGAAAAAGAGAATGCCCCATAAAGGAGAGAAAATCAGTACCCACTGCCAAGCAATGATTTGACCCGGTTTACGGGGATGACCGGCGAATCCGGCAATGACGCCCCCGACGACGGATGTAATCAATGTCAAAATCCATTGCTCTTGGGGCAAGCCAGGCACGACGGCGCAGCCATCTTTACGCAGGCAGGTTTCGATCGCTCCCAATGCTTCAATAATGGCCAGATTTTCCCCATTATCGCGGACAAAAAACTGGTTGCCATAGCGCGTTTGCAGCTCAATCCAAAAGGTGCGGGGCAGCAGGTCAAACAGAGCATCGCCCACGCTGAAGTTGAGCAAGTTACCGCCCCGAGGATCGGCGATCAGCAGCACACTGCGCTCGTCTAACCCCCAGTACTCCTTCACAGCGCGGCCAGGGGTGCGATCGTACTGAGTTAAGACCCTGAGCTTCCAGCCACTCTCATCTTCAAAGTTTTGTAGCCTGTCGTTAAGTCGTTCTTCCTCGGCACCACTGAGCGACTTCGCCAGATCAATGATGAGGGTGGGCTCTTCGGGCAAGAGTTCGGGATTGTCATAGGCAGCAGCAGGGGCGGCAGCAAACGACCAGCAGGCCACACTCACCCAAACCGCAAGCAGCCACCGGAGCGGCTGTCCCTTCACCCAAGAACCCATCGAAATGCCCATATATTCCACGCGTAAATTAGCTGACTGTTTGAGAGTCTGACTTACCGACTCTCGTTTGTTACAGATGTTTAACTTATTCTAAGGGATCAGTCTACAGATTCTCAGAAAATCCCGATGAGAGCGTTTAGAGAGTCTCGTTATTTCCTGATGCGTCCGTCGCGGTTTGGGGTCGAGCGGCGAGGTGCGGAGCCGCAGTCGAGTGCGTTGAGGAAGGGGGCGCAGGACTGCTGTCAGGCACTGGGTCTGGCGTCGGTGCAACTGATGAGGGCTCGACAACAGGCTGCGCTTTCTGATGGGGCGGCGGGTTGTTGAGGGTTGGTTTAGCTGGCTGGCCAGTCGGGCGATCGCCGTTTGTTGCCGGTTGGGTAAAGGTTGTCCAAGCGGTGCTGAGGCCGGCGACCAGCGTGCGAGTGCCAATCTGCGCCCGCTTAGCCTGCACGCGCATCGTGCTGACACTTTGATCAACATGCTGAACCACTCGGCCCGCATTTTGCACGCCTTCGTTCACATCGTCGGTGAGGCTGTTGATTTCAACACTGGTGAGACGAATGGCTTCTAGCGTTGGTGGCAAATCGTGGTTAAGCGTATCGCACAGCTTTTCGACGCTGCGAGCAGCGCGGCTAAGCTCTCGTAAGGCAGTCACTAGCACCACCAGCACTGCTGTCATACTCACCGACACCAGCACAAACGAGAGCACTAACCAAAAAACGGGATCAATCACAGCGGCGTTCTAAAACCATTTGGCATTAGTCTTCGTAACCGTTTGAGGGGGCAGCATCGGGGCCAACCAAATCGGCATACTCGCGTTGAGACGCTGCCTGACCTGCCGCGATCGCTTCGCGTAGGCGTATCAGCGTGGCTTCCCAGCGACGCAGCGACGTTTCTGACAGGCGATCGGTCTGCAACTGTAGAGAGGTGGCCAGATCTTCAACCATTTCAGGCAGGGCATCGGCTGATTTGCGCAAAAATTGCCGGGTCTCTCGGCCTGGGCGCGGCGCGACCAATAGGCCCGTTACAGTGCCAATGGCCGTCCCGATGACGACACCACCTAAAAATGCTCCAGATTTATTGTCTGCCATGGGTTGCAACTCCTTGTTAAGCCACTGCGATGGGGGTTCGGTCTGAGCGTTACGAGGCCGTCGCGATGGGCCTCCCGTTGAGTCACTGATTCGACGGTCTGCGCTGCGGGCGGCGAGAGCCTTGGGGCCAAAACCGTAGAATCATCAAGGCGATCGAAAAAATCCTTTGTAGCTGCTGTAGCTGCCGCTGTAACTGGAAATATCGCTGACGGGTAGAGGCTGTTGCCCGTTGCCCTTGCAAAATCAAAGCAGGCGTGGTCTGAGCATCGAGCAAACCATGGACATGGCGTTCCCACGCGGCAATGACGACGCTTGCTGACGTCAGTGTGCGTTTTAGCCGCCAGATGCGCCAGGCTAAACCAAACCCAAGCAGGGCGATCGCCACATTCAACCCAATCACCAGGTGAATCACTAATCAACCCTGAGCCGTATGCTTCAAGTCTACCGCTTGCAGTTTACTCCGATCTCACCGTTTGAGACGTCTTTCTGGGCACCAATCTCTGAGCGGCAGCGGCTCTGGTGAACTGTCGCGATCGCCCCCAAAGAAATCAACAGAAGCCAACCGCCTGCCCGGCATCCGCCGCTGATGTGACGTGTCTGTGCCAGCAAGTGGGACAAAGAGTTCAGTAGGGCGGGCAATTCTAGGCAATGAGGCATGAATGGGTTGTAGGAACCCGGATTTTGTTAGGGCTTGCAAAATGGCTTCCTTCTCAGAATCAGCAACGCTTGATGTTAACTGGAGCGACAAACCGCTTTACCGCTAGTGCCACCGAGTCGCAACCGATGGCAGCAAGGCGAAGAATGAGAGTCACCGAGCTGCAAGCGAGCTTAGTTAAGCTTTTGGGTTCCCGCCATCGGCCTGCTGTCCTCTTACTCGCTGAAACGCGGTTTTGGCAGACCTTTGCCAAACTCATTCAAAGCCCACCAAGAGTGCTCTCAATGCCTGCCCTTGAATCCTGCTAAGCTTTGCAAAACTCGTGGTCTATTGCGCAGTTCTGCATCATTTCACTATGTCATGACGATATTGCTGAACCGCTCTCCGATTGAGTTCTCAACGCTTAATTTCGATAACCTTGCCGAAAGTCCTCGCCGTTTATGAGTCGCTCATACAAAGCCACCGGAATCAATCTCAAGGGCATGCCCATGGGCGAAACCGATCGCCTCGTCACAATTTTGACGATTGAGCAGGGCCTCGTGCGAGTAATCGTGCCCGGTGCGCGCAAACATAAATCGCGCTTGGGGGGACGTAGCAGTCAGTTTGTGGTCAATGAGCTGTTTATCGTTCAGGGCAAAAGCTTAGACAAACTGGTGCAGGCAGAAACAATCCGCTCCTTTCCTGGCCTATCGGCTGACCTAGCGCGGCTGACCGCGAGTCAGTATTTGGCAGAGTTAGTGCTGTGTCAGGCACTCAGCGAACAACCTCAGGAAGAACTCTTTAGACTGCTGGTAGCGCAACTCCAGCAGTTGGAGCAGGCCAAAGGAAACGACATTCTGGCGGCCCTGACGCAGGGGATTGTGCAACTTTTGATTGCCGCTGGGGTAGCGCCAGACCTCGATCGCTGCAGCATCAGCCAGGTTGACATTGCCCCCGACCCAACCCAGCCTGATTGGCAAGTGGGATTCAGTGCCGTGTCTGGCGGGTTAGTCAGCCTTGAACAGATGGCCCAGCTGCCAAGGGCGTCGCCCCGAGCGAGAATGCCCGTCGGACGGTACGCTAGAAGTAATTCGCGAGTCGGGCAAGGGCGATCGTCTCGTCATGTCCCGCCCACGCTGATCACTGCTCAAGAGCTGAGTTTGTTACAGCAGTTGAGTTACTCAACCGTTGAGGCCCAGATGCCCTTGCTTCATGCCGTTGAGGAAGTGGCCGCCAGAGTCACCTGGCTCAAGCTCGAAAGGCTGCTGCGTCAGTATGCCGAATATCACTTTGACCGTCCGATTCGATCAGCGTCGCTGATTGATGCTTGCTTTCCTGTTGCGGCCCTTTGAGATAGCTGAATGTTGCGCGACTCTGAATCCACTCTCTCAAACGATGGCTCGGCCTCAGAGATGCCGACTTCTGGCCAGATTGGCGAGGCTGACGTGGATGCACCACCGTTCTCAGAAACAGCCCCGCTAGAAGACAACGGATTTTGGCCGGTGCTCCAAAACCGCAGCTTTTTAGTGCTGTGGAGTGGTCAAATCTTTTCGCAACTGGCGGATAAGGTCTATCTGGTGTTGATGATTGCCATCATTGGCAGTCGCTTTGAAGCACCGGGCCAGGCCATTAGTGGTTGGGTGTCAGCGGTCATGGTGGCCTTTACGATTCCAGCGGTGCTGTTTGGGTCGTTGGCTGGGGTCTATGTGGATCGGTGGAACAAGCAGAGCGTTTTAGTCTTCACGAATCTATTGCGGGGGGCGCTAGTCATTGCCTTGCCCCTCGGTCTTTGGCTGGCGCAAGATTGGGGCCAGGTGGGGCCGGTGCCGTTAGGATTTGCGCTGCTTTTGGCAATTACGTTCGCGGTGTCAACGCTG
>CALCPB010000891.1 GCA_937897665.1 uncultured Halomicronema sp.
CTGCTGCGATGGGCCTTTAGAGACGAAGAGGTGGTCGAGCCAGTGGTTTAGTTAGCGCTGAGTCAGGGGTGAAATGATTCAGCAGTCGACTGCGTTCGTTGCTGTGACTTGACTCGACGTGCCTGAGCGTTCCTTGGCAGCTGTGATAGAGACTTCCTCTCTGCACAGTTTCTAGGGGGCGCTTTGCCGTTTCTCTGCGGCTGGCTCCAGCCTAGTCAAGCGGGCAGCTTCAAAACTGTTAAAAATCGTTTACCAAACTTATTCAGTAATCTCCAGTCTCCATCTAACAGTGCGACACTGAGCACAAGTCTCTGTGTCTGAGGTTTTATGGTCGCAACTGCCCCTCCTGCGATGCCCAGTTTGATTGACGGTATGCCGCCGCTGGCTGTGTGGGATAATCGGGTTCTAGCTGCTGTGCAGGGCGATCGCCCCGTCTTTTTAGAGCGCACCAATTTACGACTGACCGATATTTCCGCTGGGTTTGCGATCGCCCTGCACATGCACCAGCCAACGATTCCGGCGGGGCCTGATGGGCAGCTGATCAACAATCTGCAGCACATGTTTGACCATCCCTACGACGGGGATAATCACAATGCTGGGCCGTTTGCCTACTGCTATGCCCGCATGGGTGATTTCATTCCCGAACTGGTAGAACAGGGGTGCAATCCTCGGGTCATGCTCGATTACTCGGGTACGCTGCTTTGGGGCTTGCAGCAGATGCAGCGTCACGATGTGTTAGACAAGCTGCGGCGCATTACCTGTGAGGCCCAATATCAGCCCTATGTCGAATGGCTGGGCACGTTTTGGGGGCACGCGGTGGTGCCTTCGACCCCGATTCCCGATATTGAGCTCCACATTCGCGCCTGGCAGCATAATTTTGCGGCGCTGTTTGGCTGGGAGGCGCTGTCGCGAGTGCGCGGCTTTTCACCGCCAGAAATGCACCTGCCCAATCATCCTGATACGCTCTATACCTTTGTTAAAGCGCTGAAAGACTGTGGTTATCAGTGGCTACTGGTACAAGAACATACGATTGAGACGCTAACCGGTCAGGGTATTCAGCAGCCTCACTTACCCCATCGGCTGGTGGCTCAGAATTCTCATGGCGAAACGGTCGATATGACCGTGCTGATCAAAACTCAGGGATCAGATACCAAGCTAGTGGGTCAGATGCAGCCCTTTGCCGAAGCGAAAACCCTACAGCCCACATCTCTCGGTAACGGACAGGTGCCGCCGCTGGTCACGCAGATTAGCGATGGCGAAAATGGCGGCGTCATGATGAATGAGTTTCCCAGCATGTTTAAGCGCTGCTGGCATGAAATGCGACAGCATGGCAGCGGTCGGGTCGGTACTGTTGGCTTTTTAGGCACGGAATATTTGGAATTGCTAGCAGCGGCGGGTGTGACGTCAGAGCAGTTGCCGACTTGTCAGGCGATTGGCCAGCAGCGCCTGTGGCAGCAGGTGGGCGATCGCGTCACGCCAGACTCGGTACAAACGGCGATCGCCGAGATTCAGCAGAGGGATGGCAACTTCCATATGGAAGGGTCGTCTTGGACCAGCGATCGTAGCTGGGTCGAGGGCTACGGCAACGTGATGCAGCCCATGCAGCAGCTCAGCGCCCGCTTTCATCAGACGGTGGCTGAGGAACGGTGGAGCGACCGGCGATCAGCGGGCTATCATCGTGCCTTGCTACACACGCTTTTGCTAGAGACCAGTTGCTTTCGCTACTGGGGTCAAGGCGCTTGGACGGAATATGCCCAGACCCTCTATCGCCGTGGATTAGCGGCCCTTGGTTAGGTGGCGTGAATGCTGTGGGCGATCGCGGCTGGGCAATCACTGTGGCCGGTTTGCCAGAGACTCAAAACTGGCTCACTCATGCAAGAACCGCTCCTAGCAATGCTGTGGATCGCGTCTTTAGGAGCGGTTCAAAACTGAGGTGCCGGCGTCAGCGCTAGTAGCGGTAGTTCTAAAGCGTCTGTCCAGCTTCGATCGCTTGGCCTGAGATTTCTTCTAAGGCGAACTGTAAGAACTGAGCGGCGACTTCGGCACTCTCGTTGTGGACTGAGAACACTAGCACCATGCTGGACGTTTCGCCGCCGCCATAGCACAGAATACGGAAGACGCCATCATCGAAGTAGCCGGTGCGATCAATCTCCCCAGCTTGATTGGGCACATCTAGCTCAGTAATAAAATCGTCAGCCCGACTGAGACATTCCGCTTGGCTGACGTCGTCGAGCCACTGATCACCGCTGGCAATTTCGGGACGAGCTTCAGCGGGCAAGCTGAGGGTAGCCAAGCTGAGACCTAAAAAACTGGTTGCAAGAAAGCGTGGGAGCATCAGGTTCATTACATACAACTCAATAAAATTGACGGGAAGTGACGATAAAGGTTTCTTGATAACTGAGTGTCAAATGCTACAGGGTCAAGCCCAAACTCACCATAGCCTACCCTGAGTGTCGGTATATCGCCTTCAAGCTGGCGATGCAAG
>CALCPB010000892.1 GCA_937897665.1 uncultured Halomicronema sp.
ACGATGGCCATTTTGATTACCCATGAAGTCGGTCATTGGCTGATGGCGCAGCGCCGTGACGTGAAGCTCAGCTGGCCGTTTTTGATTCCCACTTGGGAGATTGGCTCATTTGGAGCGCTGACGCGCATTGAGTCAGTTTTGCCCAACCGTTCGGTGCTCTTTGATGTCGCCCTAGCGGGGCCAGCAGCCGGTGGCCTGTTGTCGTTTGGGCTACTGATCGTGGGGTTTGTGCTCTCCCATCCTGGCAGTGAGTTTCAGCTGCCAGTCGCGTTTTTTCAGGGATCGGCTTTAGTGGGCACACTGGCCAAGATTATCTTGGGTGCAGCACTGACCGAGCCTTTGGTTGACGTTCACCCTTTTGTGCTGATTGGCTGGTTGGGGCTGATCATTACCGCCCTCAATTTGTTGCCCGCCGGTCAGTTAGATGGTGGTCGCATTGTGCAGGCAATTTATGGTCGCAAAACCGCTGGTCGGGCGACCGTCATCACCGTGGCGTTGCTGGCGATCGCCTCTTTAGCCAATCCCCTAGCACTGTACTGGGCGGTGCTGATTTTATTTTTGCAACGCCAGCAAGAACGTCCGGCCACTAATGAAATCACCGAGCCCGATGATGCTAGAGCGGCCTTGGGGCTGCTGGCCCTCTTTTTGACGCTGGCGACGCTGTTGCCCTTGACACCGTCTTTAGCCGGGCGATTGGGCATCGGTTAAAACCGGGCGTTTGCCTAACCGATTAGACCACAGACTGTCAGCCTCCCAATCGGGAAACTCCTAGGGTGAGCTGACGCTCAAAAGATCATGAGGTCGAGTTCAGCATCGCTGAGTGCTTCGCTGCCCACAAGCTCGGTGCGAACCAAAAGATAGCGGCTAGTGTAAATCGAGGACTGCTTAAAGCGAGGATTAGGCTGACCGACTTGAGCATCGGCTTCAGCGTAGGCTTCGAGATATTCTGGTGCGATCGCTCCTTGACGAGCAGGCCGCGATCGATCTTTAGAAACGGTCATAACCAACCACGATGATGTGTTCGACGTACACAATACTGAGCTTCTGCAGCATTAGGCCGCGAACTTTTGGAAGCCTTAAGGAATCCCTGTCTCACCGTGACATTGTTTAACGTGGCCCGCCGTGGTCGCTGCCTCAGTCAAAATCTCTGAAATCCTGACTCCATTCACGTGTCCCTGTCTCACAAGCAATCCGAGTCTAAAACACAACTTGGCACGTTCTCAAGAGAGCACATGATCGGCGCGGTGCTGTTGATTCTCGTAGAAATTCAGAAGACACTTCAGTCGTATTTACAGCCCTGCCGTTCAGTCTTTTGTCGCAGTGCGAACTTTTCCCCTATGAATCGTCATCGCAGAATTCGTAATTAAAGAATTCGGCGATGTGACTTGCCGAGAACGCCAGCTAAGTAGGTATAGCAGAGGGTAGAAAGGTGCCGGGTTCACTTGCGGGTAAGGGCGCCGCCAGCGATCCGGCGATTACAAAGTGTCCAAACCTGACTGCGACTCGCTATCGGTGCAATTATGGTGCCGACGGATTTTCTCCTCACAAAGACGCTTCGCGCACGAATCCGCTCACCCCTCAACGTCTTATCCAGGCAATAATCCAACTGATTGAGCGGAGTCGAAATCAGCGATAGGTTTGAAGATTTGATTAAGCCCTGCTACTTACTGCCCAATCTGCCAGTTAGACAGGATGAGGGCTTCAATAACGAGGACGTTGCTCTTAGACTAGAGGCGGGAAAGAGTCAGCGAGGCGGTTACGGGTTGGTTTTGCCAACTTGAGGAAAGTCCGGGCTCCCGAAAGACCAGACTTGCTGGGTAACGCCCAGTGCGGGTGACCGTGAGGAGAGTGCCACAGAAACATACCGCCGATGGAGCTTGGCTCACAGGTAAGGGTGCAAGGGTGCGGTAAGAGCGCACCAGCAGCATCGAGAGGTGCTGGCTCGGTAAACCCCGGTGGGGAGCAAGGTCGCAGGGGTCATGGTTGGTCTTTTTCCAGCCCCGCTTTTGGTGTACCGCATGAGGCGTCTGGTAACAGCCGTCCCAGATAGATAATCGCCCTCTCGGCTTAGCCTGAGAGAACAGAACCCGGCTTATGTCTGGCTCTTTCCTACTTTTTGAGGCTGTCTAAGGCGAGCCGTAGCTGGCCCTGATGCGCCTCTAAGCAAGCGTCTGCGGCGGCTAACGTCAGCTCACCCCAGTGCATTAGCAGCGCCGACTTGACCCGCTGCTGACTGCGATCAAGCAGGTCCGCCGCTGCTGCCCGATCAAGCCCGGTCAAATCACTGAGCATGCGAATGGCACGATCGCGCAGCTTCGTATTGGTCACAGCCACATCAATCATGCGGTTGCCATAAACCTTGCCCAACTGCACCATGACCCCCGTCGAAAGGATGTTGAGCGCCATTTTGGTCACCGTCCCGGCCTTGAGGCGAGTAGAGCCGGCCAGCACCTCGGGGCCGACCAACAGGCGAATATCGACGTCGTAGTGAGCTGGTACCTGGTCCGCTGGCACGCAAGCCATGAAAATGGCGATCGCCCCACGCTGCTGAGCGGCCTTGAGAGCGCCATGCACATAGGGGGTAGTGCCTCCGGCGGTAATGCCAACCACGACGTCGTGGGGGCCAATACGATGATCGTGAATCACCCTTTCGCCATCTGCGGCAATGTCTTCTAACCCCTCTGAACTGCGCACTAGGGCCGCCGCTCCCCCAGCGATCAGACCCTGCACTAACTCGGGCGATGTACAAAACGTGGGCGGACATTCCGCAGCATCGAGGACTCCCAGACGACCGCTAGTCCCAGCCCCGACATAAAAGAGACGGCCCCCCGCCCGGAGCGCCGTCGCCGTCTGCGCGATCGCCTCAGCGAGGGCTGATTTGGCAGCCGCGATCGCCCGCAGGGTGTTTTGATCTTCCGCATTCACCAATTCCACAAAAGCTAAAGGTGAGAGCTGGTCTAAAGACTGGCTGGCGGGGTTCGCCTGCTCAGTCAATAAATAGCCGCGATCGGTTAGATCCTCGGGCTGAGAGGCAGGGGATGTCACAGGGCGTTCTCCAAAGCGGCAGGGGATGAGAATGACCAGACGAGGCCGGTCGGGCGCGGGGGAAGCAGCACTCTAGCCAGCGATGAACGCGGTCAGCGACCGGGCGCGACGGTGGGCCATCACCGCCTGATTAGAGCAACTTTTCTAACTGTTGTCGAATGCTGTCGAGTTCTTGATTAGACAAGCGCGATTCATCAGCGGTTGGGGGCACTTCTTCGACGGCATTGCCGTCTGGATCCCAGTCTGTCTGATCAACGCTGTTCTCTGGCGGCACCATCAGCGCCCCCGAGGCCACGAGTTTGGCTTCAAAGCCCGCTTCGGCACAAAATTCTTCAATATCGCGCTGATCAAATTCTTCGACCGTGGGAGAGGGGAAATCTTGAGCCTCTAGCATGAGAGCAAAGCGGGTAGCATCGTCTTCGTCTTCAAAGATTAAAACGGTGTTTTTGCCGTTGGCCTGCAACGAATGAATGCCTTCGTTGTCGGTTCCCGCGTTGAACAAGAGCACGTAGACTTGCATGAGTCTGTAATCCGGTTTTCATCTGTAAGCGTTAATTTTAAGTATCTTATGGGCAGCGAGACGATTTAAGTCAGGATGTGGGCTTAAACTTAGTGACCAAATTAGTCAGGGAAGACGTTAGACCGCTCAAGAGTTGGTAATGTTTTTAATGGCCGACGGGACTTTCCCGACCGTGAAATGCGTCAGACAACACAGTTATGAGGGGTCATGAGTAACGGGTCATCGCCAGAGCCGGAATCGACTAACGCGAAACAACGGCGTCGAATTTGGAAGACGACCGGCTTAACGATTGGCGCGATCGCGATTCTCGGTGCGGCTGGGGGCACCTTGGCCGCCTGGATTTTTGTGAATGAGCGGCTCTCGCCCTGGGCCTCACAGCAGCTGAGCGATACCCTTGATCGCCCGGTTTATCTGGGCGAAGTCGAACGAGCCTCACTGACCGGCGTACGGTTTGGTCAATCAGCGATGCCCGCCACTGCGGATGACCCCGATCAGCTGGTGGTCGAGACGGTAACGATTCGACTGAATCTGCTGCAGTTGCTGACGCGCACCCTGCGACCGCGCATTACTGTTGAAAATCCGATGGTGTACGTCGAGCAAAATGCCCAAGGGGAATGGCTGGATATCGACTTTAACTTCGACGATGACGACGATGATGAAGACGACGACGATGATCGCGATCCCTTCATTCGCATCTGCCCCATCGTCGAAAGTCTGAACGGCGATTTGACGGGCCTGCCCTACAGTGAAGCCCCAGCGACGGCGAGGCCACTCAATATCAACGCAATCACTGGTTCGGTCGAAGTGGCCCAGGTCGAGACGGCTGTTTTTAGCGATCAAGAGACCTTTGTCAAAGCGCAAACGATTACCATTGATGTCAGCGCCGAGCCAGAGAACGCCGGGACACTGGTCGTTAGCGGGGTGATTCAGCAGCCAGAGAGCAATGAGGACGATGGGACGGCGTCCGCGATCGCCGCCAACCTGGCTCTCCAAGCCCAGGGCCTAGATTTAGGCATTCTGTCGCCGGTGCTGCTAGCGAGTCTGCCCCAAGATCTGCCCTTCGACGTGACGTCAGGTCTGCTCAACGGCAACCTGGAGGTCAGCCTTGCCCCCGAGGCCGAACCGAGTCTGACGGGTACCGCCAGCTTGCGGGATGGGGCGATCGCCTTTGACGCCCTGACCACGCCTTTCACCGATATCAATACGCAGGCGCAGTTTCGCGACAATGGCGTCCGCCTAGATGAGATCACGGCTAACTTTGGTGAAATGTCTGCCGTTGCCACCGGCACGATCGACGCGCGTAACGGCTATGACCTGACCGGCGAAATTTTTCCCGTAGCGCTGGCAGACATTGCCGCGGCCTTCGACTTTGAGCCGCCCATTCCTGCCGAAGGCACGCTCAGAGCCGAGGCGGTAGAGATTACGGGGCCGCTGACGCAGCCTTTGGTGGCGGGCAACATCCTCTCAACGGATGTCGTGACGCTCGACAAAGTTCAGTTCGCGAATATGGCCACTCGGCTCAGCTATAGTGCCGCAGGCTTAGCCTTTGCCAACCTATCTCTAGAGCCCTTAGCGGGCGGCAGTCTCACTGGCGAGGGGGCATTGTCTTTTGGCCGACCGGCGACCTTAGCTTTGCAGCTAACTGGGCAAGATCTGCCCGCCGATGCTATTGGGCAGGCCTATGGGTTGCCGGAAACAGTGGTCATTGGTCCAGTCGCCCTAGAGGCTGATATTACCGGCCCACTGAATGACTTGAATGGCTTAGTCACCTGGAACGCCCCAGCCGGGACTTATCCCACTAACGGCACGGCAGAAATTGCGGCCAA
>CALCPB010000893.1 GCA_937897665.1 uncultured Halomicronema sp.
CAGAGCGGACGACAGCAAGGCGACTAGCCACGAACAATAAACCGGGTCAAGGGTGCTGGCATCACCTTATCTCAAAGGGCGATCGCCCGCATCCCTGCCATTCAGAGTGTGAGAAATCTTCGGATTTTGAGGCGGTTGCCCGTAGGCTGATAGTCTCCCATCATCCGACCTTTTGGTCTGAGGGCAGCCAACGAGAAACCTCAATACAGCTCATATTTCATCAGCTGACAGGGTAATTTACCGTTCAAAATGGGCAGCCGCTGCGACGACTTCAAGCCGATGGATTTAGCCAGTGACTTGTTGCCGCTCAACACAAAGGCCGTCCACCCTTTAAAGCGCTGCTTTAAGACGTCGCCCAGAAGCTTATAAAACGCCCCTAAATCTTCGTCGCGGCCCAAGCGCTGGCCGTAGGGCGGGTTGCACAACAGTACACCGGTATCGGCAGGTGCCGTAACGGCGGCTAACTCCAGCGTCTGCAGGCTGATCTCTTGCTCGACTTCGCAGTTTTGCGCATTGGCCTGCGCCTGCTGCACCACGGTAGTATCGCGATCGCAGCCCATAATCGGGGCGGGTAAGGTCTCTAGCCGCTCCGTATAGGCCTGCTGCTGCAGGCGTTTCCACAGTCGGGCATCAAAAGTGGGCCAGGTCTCAAAGCCAAACTGCTCGCGAAACAGCCCCGGGGCGCGCTTGAGGCCGATCAGCGCCGCCTCTAACGGCAGCGTGCCGGAGCCACAAAGCGGGTCACAAAAGGCCTGATCAGGCTGCCAACCCGAGAGATAAATCAGCGCGGCGGCCAGGGATTCTTTCAGCGGGGCTTTGCCGACAGCGGGCCGATAACCGCGCCGATGCAGGCTGCTGCCAGAGCTATCGAGGCTAACGGTGGCGCGATCGCGGTTGAGATGAACATTGATTTGCACGTCTGGCTGCTGCGTATCCACATTCGAGCGCTGCTGAAAGCGATCGCGCTGCTGATCGACAATGGCGTTTTTGACCTGCAGGGCGGTGAAGTGGGTGTGGTTGAGCTGGCGATTTTTGCCCGTCGCGGCCACCGCCATCGTCAGGTCTGGATCGAGATACTCTTGCCAGTCAATGCGCTGCACGCCGCTGTAGAGATCATCGGCATCCCGACAGCGAAATTCGGCCACCTCGACCAAAATCCGAAAGGGCAATCGCGCCCACAGGTTGACCCGATACAGCAGTTCGCGATCGCCCTGAAACGCGACCCCACAAAAACCGGGCTGCGGGTCGCGCACGCCGATTTCCTGCAGTTCTTGAGCGGCGAGGGTTTCGAGCCCGCGTGCCACTGTCGCAAAATAGTGCCCCATGCTGAACCTGACTGTTAACACTGCCCCAATAGCGCCAGCTGCTCCCATGAGTGGGCGACGTTTGCCGGTGAACGTGGCAGACGAAACTCAGCGCTATTGCCCCTGACTTTACAGCGTTGTTAGGGTTTCACAGCTTAAACCTTTTTGATCGCCGCTGACACTGCGTCACGATGGCCGCAGGCGACCTACTCACCCGCCGCGTGGCGGGCTATCCTGAGGCGGAGCCGCCGTGGCCACTGAATGTCTTTGCGACTACTGGAGTTGGCATGATGTATGCCCTAACAAACTGTACGCTCTACACCGGGTTTGAGGTGCTGACTGACCATGCCCTCTTGATTGACGGGGCTTACATTCGGGCGATCTTGCCCCCAGCGGACTTGCCGGTCGAATGTGATCGCTTTGATCTGCAAGGTTTGCAGGTGTCGCCGGGGTTTATCGACCTGCAGCTAAATGGCTGTGGTGGGGTGATGTTTAACGATGCCATTGCTACCAGCACCCTCGATACGATGCATCAGACTAATCTGCGCAGCGGCACCACCAACTTTTTGCCAACCCTTATCACCACCTCGGATGCGGATATGCAGGCGGCGATCGCAGTCGTTCGGCATTATCGGCAACAGCCGCCAAACGGTGTACTGGGTCTCCATTTCGAAGGCCCCTATCTCAACCCCCAGCGCAAAGGCATTCACAATGGCGCGTATGTACGACCACCTGAGGCCACAATGGTGGCGGCGATCGCGGCAGCCGGGCCAGATATCGTCAAACTGGTGACGCTGGCCCCCGAGGCCGTCTCCCCAGAAACTATTCGCACCCTTTGCGATGCGGGTATCACGGTGTCGGCTGGGCACACCAACGCCACCTACGATCAGGCCTTGGCGGGATTTGAGCAAGGCGTCACGCTAGTCACCCATCTATTCAACGCCATGTCTCCCTGGCAGAGTCGCCAGCCCGGCACGGTCGGTGCCGCCTTCAATTATCCCGATATCTATGCGGGCATCATCGCCGATGGCCACCATGTCCATTTCGCCTCGATTGCCCTGGCCCACAAATTAAAGGGCGATAAACTCTTCCTCGTGACCGACGCCACCCCGCCTGCGGGCACCACCCTCGATTCGTTTGTCATTGGCGGCCAACCGGTGTATTACCGTGACGGCAAATGCGTTTCTGCCGAGGGCACGCTAGGGGGCTCTGCCTTGACGATGGCGGCGTCATGCTCCCCTCCCCTCTACCGATTACAACCGGGTCGCGCCAGCGTTATTCTATGAAGAGTTCAGTCATCGTTGCGGAATTTTCCTATGCTGTCTGTCTACAAACGTGTGGTGATCGCTGCGATTGGTTGCTCTGCTGGCGTCCTCTGGGGCAGTCTAGCCACCGCCTCCGATCGCGCTGATGCTCTCCCCGCCCCGCCTGCTGCTGAGGAAACCGCGCCTTTGCCCGCTGCTGAACCTGCGATCGAGACAGAGTCCCCGACCGAGGCCGAGGCTGAGGCCGAACCGTTGGTTTGTCCCCCCGGTCAGTTCGCTTCAACCTTTGCCGATGTGTATCCGTTCCACTGGGCCTATGATGCGGTCAATTCGTTAGCCGCCCCCCCGATGCAGTGCTTCGACTGGCCTGAAGAGTACCTGTAACAGTGAGTGAGCCCACCGCATCCACCCGGTACCCCGCCCTGCCGTAGGATAAAGAAAGCAGCCTGTAGGGATACACCGAATCATGGATAAAGCAGAGCAACTTGTGCGCATGGCAGAAGACGAGCTGACCCAGTACAGCACTGAAGCACGCAAAATTGAAAAGCTGCGCCGCAAGTTTAGCTTTGCTCTGCCCTATGCTGAGCAGAAGGCCGTCCGCGATCAGGTCGAGGCCGACATTCCGTCCAACTTTATTGCCAAGCTCGTTGAGGAAAACCGTCAAACCGTGGCCCTGCCATTTTGGGGTATTGGCGGGCTGGGGCTGCTGTTGGGGATTTCGTTGCGTCAACCGCTCGACATCATTGCCACCGGCATTGGATTTTACGTGGCTTTTCAAGTCCAAAAATGGGGCTGGGAACTAGAAGCCAAGCGCCTAGTGGTTAAAACCCTAGACGATATTGAAGCCGGAATCCAGGCTGCCCGCGCCGATACAGCGACCAAAGAGGCTTCGTAAGCACCGGTTCGTCCCAGGTGGTCTGCAGAGTCAGCGGAGAGCATCCTTCAATACAGATCTCTTTTGCTGCTCTGTCCCTGACATGCTGGGCGTTTCACCGGGGCTGGGTCGAGCAGCGACCGGCGGGATCGATCAAAATCGGCCCACCGAATGAGAGAATGTACGTTTAATATTTGAAAACTTCTGACTGTTAATCTATGGCTCACATTGAATTTGCCCGCGGCGTTGCTGAAACAGTCATCCCTGACGTGCGTTTGACCCGCGCTCCAGATGGCAGTGATGGCACAGCAACCTTCTATTTCGAAAATCCCAAAGCCTTTTCTGAGGATGAGGGCGTAGATATCACCGGCATGTATATGGTGGATGAGGAAGGGGAACTGACCACTCGTGAGGTCAAAGGCAAGTTTTTAGATGGCCGACCGGCAGGTATCGAAGCGCTGTTCGTCATGAAAAGTGAAGCCGAGTGGGACCGGTTTATGCGATTTATGAATCGCTACGCCGAACAAAACGGCCTTGGCTTTACCAAAAGCTAACCGGTTCTCAGCTCCCTGCAAATGCCGTTGCCCCATCCCGACCTGGCTGCCGTGACCGTTGGCTGTGCTGTGTTGACGGTCAGCGATACGCGGACGCCTGAAACTGATACAAGTGGTCAGCTCCTACAGGCCAAACTGACCGCGGCACACCATGCAGTGGTGGCCTATACGATCTTGCCAGATGAGCCAGAGGCAGTGGGGCGGCAAGTGCAGACCTGGGTAGCGAACGGCAGCATTGCCGTGATTGTGTTGAACGGTGGGACGGGCATTGCGCCTCGTGATACGACCTACGAAGCGATCGCGGCGCTCCTCTCTAAGACCCTGCCGGGATTTGGCGAAATCTTTCGGCAGTTGAGCTACGCAGAAATTGGCTCTAGGGCAATGGCGTCGCGGGCGATCGCGGGCGTCTGTGAGTCCACGCTGATTTTTTCGCTGCCGGGTTCCTCCAAGGCGGTGGCACTGGCGATGGATCAATTGATTCTGCCGGAACTGGTGCATCTGACCACCCAACTGCGCGGCTAGTCGGCTGTGGCGCTATCTCACCAACTATTGCCGATGACTAGGGAGCAGTGGGAGCAAGGGGCAGAGAGAGTGTTACTTCTGTCGTAGAGTACGAGCTTCCTCACAGCTCGGTCAGCCCTTCAGCCGCCGCCCACGATGGTGACAATTTCTAGGCGATCGCCCGTTTGCAGATAAGTTTCTGGCCAAAACTGACGGTGCAAAATTTCGCCGTTATATTCCACTGCGACCAAGCGCGGATTCATGCCAATTTGCTGCAGATAGTCGGGCAGCAGGGTTTGGGGTGGGCAGTTGGCCACTTTGCCATTGACGGACAGCTGAATTGAGTTTGTCGTGGGCAAGGAATCAGTCATGGTCAATCTCACAAGGAACGAATCAGTGGGTGGGCTGAATTGAGCGCCTAGCGGCTTGCAGTTGGGCGAGCAGTGCTTGACTCGCTGCCGTCGGATTATCCGCTTTCATAATGGCGCGCACGACCGCGACGCGATTGCCCCCGGCGGCCATCACGTCGGCCAGGTTAGCCGCATCAATGCCGCCGATGGCAAACCAGGGCACGGGTGAATTTTGGGCGGCATACCGCACATAGTCTAAACCTGCTGCCGCTTTGTCCGGCTTGGTCGGGGTGGCATAGACGGGGCCAACA
>CALCPB010000894.1 GCA_937897665.1 uncultured Halomicronema sp.
GACGCCCCCGGCCATGCCTACTTGGGCGGCCATCACTACCCCTTGGCCGATTTCGCAGCCGTGAGCCACATGCACCATATTGTCGAGCTTGGTGCCTTGTTTAATGCGAGTTTCACCCACGGCGGGGCGATCAACCGTAGAGTTGCAGCCAATTTCCACACCGTCTTCAAGCACGGTCGTGCCTGACTGCTCCATTTTTTCCCAGCCGGTGGCGGTGGGTACAAAGCCGAAGCCTTCTGACCCGATCGCGGCCCCGCTATGCACTACACAGTCGGCCCCGATGTGAGTGCGCTCATGGATGACACAGTTGGCGTGCAGCACGGTGCGATCGCCGACAAGCGCATGCGGGTAAACCACCACGTTGGGATGAATGCAGACGCCATCGCCGATGGTGGCCCCCGCCTGCACCACCGCATGAGCCCCAATGGCGACGTTCGCTCCGAGTTTAGCGGCGGCATCTACAATCGCCGTGGGATGAATGCCCGGAGCCAGTTGAAACGGACGATAAAACAGCGCGATGGTGCGGGCAAAGCCCAATCGCGGATCAGCCGCACTCAGCCAGGCCAAACCCCGCTCATTCGCTTGGGTTTGCAGCGCTTCATCGGGCGGCAAAATCAGGGCGCTCGCCTGGGTAGTCGCGGCGTATTGGCCAAATTTTGCCCCTTCGATATAGCTGATACTGCCCGCCGTGGCCGTTTGTACCGCTGCAACCCCAGTGATATCGGGATCGCGTTCTGGATAGGCGGCTAGACTTGAGGCTTCAGTGATGCCAATCTGTTGGGCGATCGCGCTGAACTGCATACCGGTTCGATCAGAAAAGGGCTCTCTTACGCTACCAGAAACGCGACACACTCCACATGAGCGGTTTGGGGAAAGAAGTCAGCCGGTTGCACCCGCTGCAGCCGATAGCCGCCTTCTTCGCACAGGCGCTTGAGGTCGCGCGCCAGCGTCGCGGGATTGCAGCTCATGTAGGCAATACGCGGCGGGTGCAGGGCCAGCAGCGCCGTCAGCACGCGATCGCCACAGCCCTTGCGAGGTGGGTCGAGTACCACAATGTCGGGAGCCTGATCGCGCAACGAGTCCCGCACGTCTGGCAGCAGCTTATCCACCGTGCCGGCTTTAAATCGGGCATTGCGAATGTTATTAAGTTTGGCGTTTTCGATTGCTACTTCCACCGCTTCCTCCTGCACTTCTAGGCCTAGGCAGAAGCTAGCGCGTTGGGCAATGGGTAAGGTCAGGGCACCAATGCCACAGTAGGCATCGACCACGATCTCCGTGCCGTGCAGTTGCAACTCATCCAGCATGACCCGCAGCAGCCGCTCTGCCTGCTCCGTATTGACTTGAAAAAAGTTGGTGGGGTAAATGTGAAAGGTCAGATTGGCAAATTCTTCTTCTAAATAGGGTTCTCCGACCACAAAGCGTGACTCTTTGCCCCAGATGGCATTGCCCGACTTACGGTTACGGTTGATGCAAATGCCCGCTAGGTTAGGATACCGGGCCTTCCATTCTCCACATTGTTCCTCCAGACCCGGCAACTCCCAGGTGGTGCTGACTAGCGTCAACAGCAGTTGACCAGTGCGCCGACCTACCCGCAGCGCCAGATGCCGTAGCGCCCCTTGCCGCGTGGTTTCGTCATAGATTGACCAGCCCTGAGCCTGAATGTCGCGCTTCACCTCAGCCAACAAGGGATCAAGACGATCATCCTGTACCGGACATTGGTTAAGGTTAATGATTTGGTGGGTGCCTTTGCGGAAATAGCCGGCTTTGACAGTGCCTTCAGTCGATAGTCCGAGGGGATAGGTGGCTTTGTTGCGATAGCCCAAGGGGGCGTCTGCGGCCATCATCGGACTGATCGGCACGTTAGTGAAATGGCCGATCCGCTCTAGCGCGTCAACCACCTGCTGTTGTTTGGCCGCCAGCTGAGCCGTATAGGCTACTGGCTGCCACTGACAACCACCGCACTTATCGGCCACAATGCAGGGCGGACGAATGCGATTGCTCGACGCTTGCAAAACTTCCATCATCTGGCCGCGACCAAACGACGGCTTGATAAAAACTAGCCGCACCTGGACGCGATCGCCCGGCACGGTATTGGGCACAAACACGACCCGGTTGTCCCACCGGCCTACCCCATCGCCGTCGCTGCTGAGGTCGGTAATATCCAGTTCGAGGATTTCGCCTTGTTGCCAGTGAGTCATGGTAGAGAGGAGGAAGGTAGGGGGCGGAGAAGAGAGGGAAAAAAGTAGAAAGACGACTCGCAGGCGCAAGACCGTCAGCATCGCAGCCAATGGTACGGGCAAGCGCGGCACGAATTGATAGTGCCTTGTCGCTGGCTGGGAAGCAGGGACGTCAGGGAGGGGTAGGAAAATTAACAGGAACGTTAATTCTGCCATTCTGCCCAAATTGGGAATCAGACGAAATTTAAGCGATCGCCAGGGCCTGCAGTTCAGCCACCGGATCGCCTGTCAGCTCGGAACCGTCGGGTGCTTCGAGCACAAATCCGGCATCGCGAATCATGGCAAAATCGGCGGTGGCAGCTTGTCCGGGGGTGGTGAGGTAATCGCCCACAAAGATGGAATTTGCCGCATACAGTCCTAAAGGCTGGAGCGATCGCAGCTGCACTTCTCGCCCGCCCGCGATGCGAATTTCTTGGCTAGGCAACAGCAGGCGGAAGAGACACAGCATCCGCAAACACTGACGGGGATTCAGCTCAGAATGCTGGGAAAATGGCGTGCCTGGAATGGGAATTAAAAAGTTGATCGGTACGCTAGTCACCTCTAGCTGCCGCAATGACAGTGCCAGGTCAATCACATCATCGGCGGATTCGCCCATGCCGAGAATGCCACCAGAACAGGTGGTCAAGCCTGCCGATTTCACTGCCTTGACGGTATCGACGCGGTCTTCAAAAGTATGGGTAGTGCAGATATTTTCGTGGTTGTTCTCTGCAGTGTTGAGGTTGTGATTAACGCGATCGACCCCCGCTGCTGCCAAGCGTTCTGCCTGCTGCTCATCCAGCAGCCCCAGGCAGGCGCAGATTTTCATCGGATACTGTGCTTTGACCGATCGCACTAAGTCCAACACGCGGTTAAAGGTCGGCTCAGCGGGCGATCGCCCCGAAATTACCATGCAAAAGGTACCCGCCTTGAGCGTATGTGCCCGCTCTGCTGCTGCCAGTACCCGCTCTTGAGTCATGAGGGGATATTTGTCGATATCAGCGGTGGAAATTTTGGACTGGGAGCAGTAGTGACAGTCTTCAGGGCATAGACCGCTTTGGGCATTGAGCAAAAAGTGCAGCCGTACCCGATTTTCCCAATAGTGGTGTCGTACTCGATAAGCCGCCTGCAGCTGTGCCAGCAGTTCGGTATCTGGGGCAGCCAACACCCGATGGGCCGCTTCACGACTAATCACGTCTCCTGCCAGCGACTGATCAGCAAGCGAGTTCCATTCGGCGGTAGACAGCGGTGAATTCATGGGCACAGCGAGATAAAAGGCCAACCTCTAGGCTAATACGCTAAAGCCCTTCGCGTTAAACCGGGCCAAGGTTTGTAGAACTTCTTGACGGTTCTCGATTTCGGGAAAGTCGGGGAGTGCGGGGGTGGCGGGGCCAGAGGACCGGGGGGGAAGAGAGCGGTGAATTGGAGAAGCCACTGTAGCGTTGGGAGTGAGCTGGTGATTCTCAGTTATGCAATTTGTCTGGAATCTAGACGACCTAACCGGCTGTTAATTCTGGTTACCAATTGAGTAAAGGTGACAACTTTTAAGACGTTGAGACCGGTTGCGTGACGTCGCGATCGCGGACAACGTCACACCCAATCGCCCCAGCAGCCATTGATGTCGGCGATTACCAAAGGCTCAGCGACCCCCTACTCTCAGACTCCTCAATCCGATCGCCAGTTCCGATATAGCGCCACACCAAATAGCCCCACCCCCCACAGCACCAAATTAGCGACAAACCACGACAGCCAAGTGGCTAAATGCCCCATCAAAGCCCACAGACCCACGGTCATGCGGATTAGATAAGTGCCTAGCGAGCAGGGATGTGGGGGAATGTCCGGTGGAGCCGGTGGACAGGTACCCGTTTGCAGTACCTGCAGCGCCCCTGGCAAGATCCACGCCGTGCTCATGAGCAAGGGCGGCAACACCATAGACAGCAAAAACAGCCACGTCCATTTAGGCCATCGGCGCGATCGCGAGGTGGCGTTAGATCCTAAGCCCATGTCTTAGCAGAATGATTCGACGGCTTTAGCCTAACCTTCGTCGTCTAAGACGCGCACGCCGACCGTGCTGGTGTAGAAGCTGTAGAGATCGCCTTCGATCTGCACCTGAGTGCCGATTTTGACCGGGCTGTTGCCCACGACTGGGCTGTTTTCCGAGATTCGAGCGTTTTCATCGAGCAGCGTAATCAGCATATCGATGGTGTAGTTCAATTCCGGGCGGGGGTCTGGAAAAGATTTCACCGTGCCATCAGGCTGGGCCACCGCCTGACTGCGAGGCAGCTTGACCACCTCTTTGATTTGAGCCGTGCCTGCCGGTTGGTTACGAATAATGATGTTAGTGGTTTCAGATTCCTTGAGGGTTTGATATAGACCCTCGGGGTCAGAAACGGTCAATCCCCTTACGATCAGGTCCACTTCCACCGGCACCGTGTCTTCGAGCTGGGCCACCGTGCCCCCCGTGCCAGGGAACAAGAAAATACCGGCCAGCACCATGAGGATGACCAAACCGGCACCAATATCTAACAGGCTGACCTTGCCAAACAGCCGACCTTTCGCATCTAAGATTGCCATACTTAATTTTCTCTTACTCGGTTTGCCAGCGGCCTGCCTTAGCAATGCCTCGGGAGGAAATCATTAATCGCTAGTATTTAAGCATCCAGAACGGCAACTTGAAAGCGCCTCTCGACGTCATGAGAGATTGAGTAACCAAATTAGGCACTCTAAGCGCACGCCAGTAATGCCTAGCGAAGGGGCAGGAGACCACAGTGATCAGAGTTTGGACACAACAATTAAGAAATTTGGGTAAGCGATGGATGTACGGGGCGATCGCCCTGGTGGTGGCCAGCGGTTTGGTTGTCGCCACCCCCCAGCCTAGTAAAGCGGACATCAACATTTTCGATCTGATTTTTAATGGAATTCAATATATTCAGCTGTCAAACTTGAACGACGAGCAAGAAGTCGATCTGGGCCGACAAACCGACCAGGCCCTGCAGCGCCAAGGCATACGCATTTACAACAGCAACCCCGCCGTGGTCAATTATGTGAGCGAAATTGGCCAGCGACTCGCTGCCACCAGCGCCCGCAGCAACATTCCCTATACCTTTCAAGTGGTAGCTGACGATAGCGTCAACGCCTTTGCGACCTCTGGTGGTTTTGTTTACATTCACACAGGGCTGATTCGCGAAGCCGACACCGAAGCGGAATTAGCAGGCGTCATTGCCCACGAAATTGGCCACATTGCTGGTCGTCACGCCGTCAACCGCATGCGCGAAATTGCCCTGGCGAACGGCATTGTGGGCGCGCTAGGGGTCTCCCAAGATGACTTAGTGAACATCGGCGTACAGCTGGCACTCTTTTTGCCCAACAGTCGTGGGGCGGAATACCACGCGGATGAACTCGGCTTTGAAAATATGGGATTAGCTGGGTATGACCAACAAGGCTTAATTACCTTCATGCGCAAACTTGCAGAGGGCGGTTCGCCACCTGAGTTCTTTAGCACCCACCCTGACCCTAACAACCGGGTGAACAATCTCCAAACGATGTATCAAGAGTCGCGTCAGCCGGGCGCTACCGATGGCAATAATCCTGAGATTTATCGGTCTCGGGTTAGTGGCGTTTAGCCTGCTGCTGTTGGCGATAAGCGTGCAGGCCCCAAAACATCAGGTTGGCATCTTGAGAGAGTTCCGACACGGTCTTCTCGGTGGTCAACCAGGTGAATAAATCGGGGCCATCACCGCCAGTCAGAACCACTCGACCGCTGGGTTTTTGGCGGTGCCACTGCGCGATGAAATCGCGAATGGTGGCGAGAGCACCCAACACGACGCCACCTTGAATGGCGCTCACCGTAGCGGTAGACCAGCGAGGGGGCAACTCAGACGGCAGCGGCAGTTGGGGGAGGGCCGCTGTGGCCTGGCTGAGTGCTTGGAACTGCAGGGCCAATCCCGGCAAAATTGCGCCCCCCAGCAGCCGGTGTGACGCCCCATTCGACGTGCCAGCCGTAAAGGTCAGGGCGGTACCGGCATCAATCACTAACACGGGCCAGCCATAGCGATCGCCCGCCCCCAGCAGGTTCAAGGCGCGATCGATGCCCAAGGTCGGATACTGATTTTGTAGGGGTAACTCGGCCAGGTGAACCTCGTGGAAATTTGGGTAAGACTGCCAGAGAGCCGTTTGTTGCGGCACTACGGATGCGCAATAGAGTTCGATCATCGCCGGGGTTGACGCTTCACAAGATGCCAAAAAGGGTTGAAACGGATCACTGTCGGCAAATTGGGTAAACAGCGTGAGCCAAGCCTGAGCAACATTGCCCTGCTGCGTGAGCCGGTTGACCTGTTCGGCGGTGAGCGGGGGCGTATGGCAAACCGCCTGCATCTGGCCGGCCCTAAATCCAGCCCAGTGAAGCCGCGTATTGCCCACGACCAGGGCTAGCCAGGGGGCGTCAGGGTCGGTCGGTCTGCCCTCAACCATCAATCAAAATGGCACGAAAGTCGTTGACGTTGGTCAGGGTTGGCCCGGTCTCAACCAGGGCGTTGATCGCTTGAAAGTAGGTATAGCTATCATGGGCGGCCAGCAGTTCCGCCGCGTTGAGTCCGCGATCTCGTCCCTGCTGCAAACTCTCTGGCCCGATCATCGCTCCGGCATTATCTTCACTACCATCAATGCCATCGGTGTCACAGGCGATCGCCCAGACCTTTTCAGCACCTTTGAGCGCCACTGCGAGCGACAGCAAAAACTCACTGTTGCGCCCCCCCTTACCGGCCTGCCCCGTTACTGTTACTGTTGTTTCTCCACCAGAAAGGAGGATACAGGGCGGGGCAATCGGTTGGCTATATTGCACCACCTGACGAGCAATGCCCGCGTGCACGATGCCCACCTGTCGCGCTTCCCCTTCTAAAGCGCTGCCCAAAATCAGCGTCGGATAGCCGAGGGCTTGGGCCGCCTTAGCGGCGGCGGCGAGCGACTGCTGCGGAGCGGCGAGGAGATGATTAACGGTCGTATTCAAACGCGGAGCGGTGGGTAGCACCACCGGATTCGGGTCGCACTCCAGGTAGGTCAATACCTCGGGCGGCAACTGCAGGCGATATTTTTGCAAAATCTGGAGTGCGCTCTGAGCTGTGACCCGATCGCCCACGGTGGGGCCAGAGGCGATCGCCCGCAAATCATCGCCCGGCACATCAGAGATCAGCAGCGACACCACCCGTGCCGGAAACGCTGCCGCTGCCAGCCGACCGCCACTGGAACGCGAAAGATTTTTGCGGACGGCGTTCATCTCACCGATGTCGGCCCCCGACCGCAGCAGTTGTCGATTCAAATCGGCCAGTACCGCTAGCGAAATGCCCACGGGCGGTAAGGTCAGCAACGCTGACCCGCCTCCCGAAATCAGGCAAATCACCAAGTCGTCTTCCCCCAGGGGGATGACCGTTTCGAGAATGCGCTCCGCCGCCGCCATACCGTTCGCATCGGGCACAGGGTGCGCTGCTTCGAGCACTTCGATGTTTTGAGTTTCAGCACTGTGGCCATAGCGTGTGACCACGACGCCCTCTAATGCTCCAGACCAAGCCTGTTCTACCGCTCGCGCCATCGCTGCCGCCGACTTGCCCGCGCCTACCACCACCGTTCTACCTTTAGGGGGCGGGGGCAAAAATTCGGGAATGCGGCGATCAGGCTGGGCGGCAGCAACAGCGGCATCAAACAGCGATCGCAAAATCTCAGTCGGGATCATAGGCGGGCCGAATCAGTGACCGCATTATGCCAAACTCCACACTGATGGCACACCCTTTGTGGTTCAAAAGCCGACTGGGTTCCAAAAGACAGGCCACCACCATCGCTCAGACTGCAAGGCATCAAGACAGTCTGTCCTCGGCAATCACAACCCCGTCAGCAAGGGCAGATTGACCTGCTTGAGGAGTCTCAAAGCATCTGAGGTCGCTAAAGCGTGAGATCCGCTGGGCAAGAACTCCAGCAGGCTACAGCCCACAACATCAAAGTTGTGGTGTAACTGCGCCACCAATTCCGCGAGAGCATCAATCTGAACGCCGCCAGGGGTTAGACAAGCCACATGGGGAAACTCACTCGGCTCAATCACATCGAGATCAAGGTGAATGTAGAGCTTGTCAGCCCCTCGCCGCTGCAGCGCTGACAACAACTCATCAGACAGCCTGTCGTTCACTGCTACGGCAGAGAAAGTCGATAGGCGCTGTTGCTTAATAAAGTGACTTTCGGGGAGATCAAATTCTCTTGCCCCCACCAGAAATACTTGTTCTGCTTGCAGGGTGGAAAAGGCGAGCTGGGCCAAATCAGCGTTGCCTTCCCCCAGTAAGAGGCGCAGCGGCATGCCGTGAAAATGGCCACTGGGGGACGAGGCGGGTGTGTTCAGATCGCCGTGGGCATCGAGCCAAATCACCGTCAGCGCTCCAGCATGTTGCTGATTGAGCCAAGATACGGGTGCAATTTCTACCCCGCAGTCCCCACCTAGGGTAAAGATGCGCTCGGGTTGGAGTGTTTGGATCACTTGAACCGCTTCCAGCAGTTGAGCATGAATTTGGCTGTAGCCAACAATGTCGGCCGCTGCCGCCAGCGAATATGTCTGGGGGGTCGAAATTTTGGTGAATGAACGGCGATCGCTGAGCAGTGGATAAAGCAGCTTGGCCCCTTCATAGAGTTCCAGTCGAGCGGCCCCCTGCCACTGCGGGAAAAAGAGGTTTAAGGATTCCGATAAGGATTCTGGCATCAGTCACCCATGCTCGTATTCATACGTTCTATTTATTGGGTGCCGAGAGTAGT
>CALCPB010000895.1 GCA_937897665.1 uncultured Halomicronema sp.
GTGGCTCCGATATGAACTCACTTTTTACAGCTATAAATTTTTCAAGATGACTGCTTAACCCAACATGATAGGTAGTCATTTCAACGATATTTGAATATCCTATGCCTGCTTCTTCTAGTACTGCGTTGATTCGTTTAAAGGCTTGCCGAGTTTGGTCTTCTATATCTTCCGGCACAGTGCCATCATCGAACGTTCCGGTACATCCAGATACAAAAATAAATCCTTGGCACTCGACTGCTGGCGAAAACCCCCATTCTCGGTAGTAATCTGGGGTGCCTTCAGGGTAAATTACTTTCTGGTCAGTTTTGCTCATCACTTAATCTCACACAATCACATAACTTTCATGGGATCGATAGCTGCAGTCTACCTACCCGAAACAAGTTGGATAGACTGATTATGTGCAATATATCCTGCCAAGTTAGGTAGATAGGCTGCAACTGATCCCTATAGTCTTTTCCTGTCGGACAGATAGCCTGAAAGGCTCAATATATCTGCTTTTTTTCGGTGACTGCCTTTGTGGAAAATACGGCATCGACAGCGATCGCACCCACCAACTAGGCTCAACACCACAGGTCGGCTGATATCAGCGATTCGATGCGTGTCTGTCAATTGGGTAACGATAATTTTGATCGGCATTCTCTTGTCCGTGCTCTATCGGTGGACAGCACTGGCACCGATAGAGCAAGCCACTGCATAAGGCGCGGGCTGGTCAGCAGACATCGCGCTACGACCGTGCAAGACGCGTTGATTGTCCATGATTAAAACTTCGCCGGCCTGCAGCGCCAAGCGCATCGATCGCTTTGATAGTTCGTAGATTGATGGCCAACACCATTTTGTGAGTCTGTGTGTTGATGAACTGCGTGATTTTACCTTGAATGATCGCTGTCAAATAAAGTCAGATAACGCCTAGCATAGTAGCCTGGCAAGTCCGTTGCTGCTGTTTGTTAAATTCTTGTTCGTTGATTTCAATTTCTATCTTATTTGATCTTGGGAATGGAACCGGAGCTTTAGTTACACCAATCACAAAGCAAGCTAATGACGAATATTTGTTCAGGTCGTTAATGTTTTTATAGGGCATGCCGACATATTTGTATCCATCAATATAGTGCGCCACCCCAGCCCTTAATCTCCCCGATCCATTAGCCAAGCTTTCGTGCTCAGGGTTGGAAAAATGAAATATTTCATCATCTATGTAAACTTCACCATGAATGGTGTCTTCAGTTTGATTCACTTCACATCGGAACTGAATTAATCGAGATTTACTTAATTCGGTCAGATTTTCCTGTGTATAGAAATGAATTGCTAATCTATCATCCTCTACTTCAGACTTTATCTCAGTGATTTCAAACTCTCTCGGAAAAATGGAGCAGCCTGAGAGTATGATTGCTAAAAAGATGAACGATATATTTCTCACAGGAATTTAACTCTGATTAGAGCGATAGTTGCAGTCTATCTATCCGAAACAAGTCGGCTAGACTGATTTAGGAGTTACGCACTGCACAAACCAGCCAACCTGAGCATCGACGAATCCAAGGGGTTTCAACATCGTTTGATTGTTTGCAATGCATGCTGCCAAATTAGGTGGATAGGCTGCAACTTATCCCTATCGTCTGCTCCTGTTGGGCAGATATCCTGAAAGGCTCAATATATCTGCTTTTTTTCGGTTACTGCCTTTTTGGGGCATCAGGCATCGGCCGCGATCGCACCCAGCAACTAGATCAAACTCCATCGATCGGCTTCGCCACTTCGGTGCAACAGGTTGTTAAGCGTCTTTGCCGTAGAAATAGTTAACTACCCGATTAGCCGTCGCGCGTTCGAGTACCTGAGGTTTCAGAACGTTCCAGACCGCATCTGGGCCAGTGGCCATGCAGGCCAGAATGCAGCGGTATATATCAGTGCGTCGGTCTTTTGAGGGTTCATCCGCCGCGAATTGCACATACACATTCGCAGCATGCAACCACACTGCAATTTCGCGCTTCGGATTGGCGTCGCGGCGGAATCCATCTTCCCATTCTGCCAGCGTTAAGTCGCGATGTTCAGCAAAAGCAGTTTGAATTTGGCGCAGGTAGTCATGGATATCATCGTCGAACGGTGCGTGTTTGACCGGCTGCGGCTGCAGTTGCTCAGGAAGTACCCATACCAAGCCCTCCATTCCTTGGATCTGCACCTCGATCGCGCCGGGGCTCAGTTCGCTACGGGGGATGTGAGCGACGGACTTCACATTAAAGTCGTAGAACGGCACAGTATCTGGCGAATCAGGCTGGGGCAATCTGCGATTGAGCCAGTTGCGGTATCCCATTGGTCGTGTCCTCTGTTAGGAATCCCCTCGCTTAAGTGTGGGGATTATGGCACCACATCATCCATATAGTTACCCCACACCGCTGCCGCTTGGCCGCTGCTGCCACTCGTCGGGGTATTGTCGTCATTACCGAGCCAAACCCCTGTCACTAAATCTTGCCGGGGTATAAAGCCGACAAACCAGAGGTCGCGGTTGTCATTCGTGGTACCGGTTTTGCCTGCTTCGCCCACGCCCAGGTAGGCGTCACGACCGGTGCCGCTCTGCACCACGCCCTGCATCATACCGGTAAGGGTTTGGGCGACTTGGGGTAGCAAGACGGGGCGATTGGTGTTGCCCGTTTGGCCAAATTCATACACGACGCGGCAACTGTTGGCATCGTTGGGGTCGCTGCAGTCGCTGCTATCCAACACTCGCCGAATGCCGTGGGGCGGGTTCCACACACCGTCATTGGCGATCGCCCCAAAGGCCCCGGTCAGCTCCAGTGGGGTCACTTCGCTTTCCCCCAGCACCAGACCAGGGTTAGGCAGCAGTTCGCTCTCAATGCCCAGGTCTTGAGCCGTTTTGATCACATCAGTGAGCCCCACGTCTTGGGCGATGCGGAGCGCCACCACGTTCTCAGATAGGGCCAGCCCGCCATACATATCCAGCGCCCCACCGCCCGAGCGACAGCCTTCAAAAAATTGCCCGTTCCAGTTTAGGCCAGAGCAATCATAGGCCTGACTGGGGGGAATATTTTCCGTCAGCGCTGCCGCATAGGCAAACACTTTAAAGGTTGACCCCGGCTGGCGTAGCGCCTGAGCTGCGCGATCAAACTGACTGGTTTGATAATCAATGCCGCCGACATAGGCGCGAATTTCGGCGGTGGGCGTGTCGAGGGTGACGATCGCCCCTTGGCTATAGCCCAGCGCCGCGCCGCTGCTGGCCACATTCGCCTGCAGCGTGCTCTCGGCTTCAGCCTGCATGGCGAGATCTAGGGTGGCTTCCACAATGAAGTTGCCCTCCCGTGCTAGGCCCGTACCCAACACCGACTCCAGCTCACGAAAAATATAGGTATAGAAGTAGGGGGCACGAATGCTCTGCAGTTCTTCGCGGGCGCTGGGACTGATTTCGATGCGCGATCGCCGCGCCCGGCGGGCTTCTTCAGCGCTGACCATGCCCAACGCCGCCATGCGATCGAGCACGCGATCACGATAGGCCACCGCCGCTTCATAGTTCTGTACCGGGTTAAAGGCATTCGGCGCGGGCAAAATCCCTACCAGGGTCGCCGCCTCCGATAGCGTCAGGTCACTGGCCGACTTGCCAAAATAAAACTGCGACGCATCCTCAAAACCGTAGAGGTTACCGCCCAGATACACCCGGTTTAAATACAGCAGCAGCAGGTCATCTTTGCTGTAAAAGCTTTCCAACTTCAGGGCCACCACCGCTTCGCGAATCTTGCGCCCCGCCGAATCGTCAGTCCCTACATACTCGCGATAGACGCTGCGCGACAGCTGTTGGGTAATGGTGCTGCCCCCTTCGCGAATTTCACCACCGCGAATGTTGGTAATCAGCGCCCGTGTAATGCCTAAGGGATCAACGCCCATATGCCAGTAGTAGCGCGTATCTTCTGAGGCCACCACGGCTTTCGGCAAAAAGGCGGAATACTCAGACAGGCGCTTTTTTTCTTGGTGGGCTTGGGTGGGTTCAGGGCGCAGGGCCACCACTTCATCCCCCTCTTCGGCATAGATAATCACCGGCCCTTGCACCGATTCAGGAATGGGCCGCATGGGAATTTTGGGCCACTGCAGCCCTACGATCCAACTCCCCACGAGGGCCGTGATGCCGGTAAAGCAATAGAGGCTATAGCGCAGGCCTTGAAAATACCAGGGGGGCGGGGCTGTGTAGCGAATCGTGACGCCAGCCGCTAAATCGGCTGGCCCCAGCGTCAACACATCCCCATGCTGAAACACCCAATAGTTCAGTCGCTTTTTGCCGCGATAGAGCCCATTGGTGGATTTTTTGTCTTTAATGACGAAGGGCCGACCGGGCCGATTGGGGTCGCGGGTGAGCGAAGCATGCACCTGGCTAACGATCGGGCTACCAACCACAATGTCGCTGGTTTGCGAGCTGCGCCCCAGCAGGTAGCGATCGCCCAGTAGCGGAAACTGCTCCACCTGACCTTGATAGTCCACTTCGAGCAGAGCCGGTTTCGCGCCGGACTTTAGGGCGATTTGAGAAAAGTCAATTTTTTGCTGAACAGCCTGAAAAGCCTGGGTGACATTGCCCAAGAAAGTGCGTGGCGGGGTCGGCGGCTTAGACGAACTCATACACACACGATAAGAGAATTCAGCCCTATTCTACTGATCTAAACTGGGAGATTCGCGGGTCTAGGGGCGATCGCAGAAATGTCCCTACGAATTTATCTTTTTTCCGCCGGTACCAGACTTACCGTTGCCGTTGCCTGCATCATCTGCCGAGGCTCGAAAGGCGGCAATCACCAGGCACACAATGCCGATGTTGATGCACACATCGGCCACGTTAAAAATGGGAAAGCGGATCAGGCGAAAATCAAAAAAGTCCACCACTTCGCCATTCAAAAAGCGATCGATGCCATTGCCCAATGCACCACTGAGAATCAGACCATAGCCGACCTGCTCCCACCGGTTGGCTAGCGCCACCCACCAGCCCATCACCGCCAGCGCCAGACTCACCAGCAGCGACAGCCAGCGCAGCCATTCACCATTTTCGCTAAATAGGCTAAAGGCCGCCCCGGTATTGGTCACATAGGTGAAATGAAACACCCCCGGCCAGAGGGCGATGGTCTCGGGCGGCACGGTCAGTTCAAAGTGATGCACAACCCACTGTTTGGTCAGCTGATCCAGCACTAGGCCAATCACTGCCGCCACCCAAAATAATCGATTCTTAAGCCTCATAAGCCTCAATAAAACAAGAGTTGGCGGAGTAAACGAGCCAGCACAGACACGGCACAGACCATAATCAGCTGCCCTGGCAGGGGTGCTAACGAATAGGCCAAGATGGCTTCCCAGGCGGGAAAAGTGACCGCCTCTAGCCAGCCACCTACTGCCGCGATCGCCAGATACAGCAGCCCACAGCCGTGAATGCTGCCCAAGCCGCAGACGCTGCTAAAGGCCAGCGTTTCTAGTTTAGGACGTTCTTGAAAGGCCAGATATCCACAAACCCAGGCGGCGGGAATAAATCCGACCAAATAGCCAAAGCTGGGCTCGCGCAGATACCCCAAGCCGCCGCCCTGGGTAAAAATCGGCAGACCAAAAAATTGAAAGAGCAGCAAACCCAGAGTCAGGTAAGCAATTTGTGCCAGCGTCGCCGCGTTTTTGCCGCCCACACAGGCCGTCAGCAGCACGGCCCCCACCTGAAAACTCACCCCCAGCGAATAGACCTGAACGCCCGTGGCATTCCAGTTCCAAGGGGCATTGGTAATAAACGCCTCAGACCAGGTCGCGGCGATGGTCAACACCAGCCCGATCAAGGCCCATAAAAGATCCAATGGCGACAACACCCGCGTTCCCATCTGTTTGCTATGAAACGCACATTGTATCGTCCTACGCAAAAGGGACTAATCAAAATCACCAGATTTTTAGGGCAGCTCAGTCGGAGTTCCTGGCGTGATAGGGTTCGCGGCTTCAGAGCCAGTCGTGCCGGCGGTGCCGCTGACCGATCGCGGCGCAAAGGGTAACGTCACATCCATACCAGCCGCCTTGACCAGAGAAGTAGCGTTCACTGCGTCTTGACCGGTCAAGTCCGGCAAAGGCAACGCTGTCCCGCAGCGTTTACAAAAGCTCGCATCCGGGTCGTGCAGCGACCAGCCACAGTTGGCACAGGGCACCTGCAGCGACTGCGACGCTTTCAAAATCCGTCGCAGCAAATCACCCAACTGGGTAGGAATCAGGGCAATCCCCGTCAAAATCATCAAAATGGTACAGAGTCGGCCTGCATCCGACACTGGTGTGATGTCGCCATAGCCCACAGTGGTCATCGTCACCACCGCAAAATAGGCTGCGTCCAAAAATGAGCGAAATGTCTCGGGATGATAGCGCTGCTCAACCTGAAAGATGATGCCCGCATAGATAAAGATGATGGCAAATAGCGTAAACACAATTCTGATCACGGCGAGCGTGTCGATCGCCGTCAGTCGGCCCACCACAGCGCGATCGCGCAGCAATCGCAGCAGTCGCAA
>CALCPB010000896.1 GCA_937897665.1 uncultured Halomicronema sp.
CTCGTGTTTTGCAGCGTGGTGCCCATCTGTTCAGCAATCGAGCGAAACAGATTGGTGAAAATTTCCAACATGACGGGGTCAGCGGTCTCGGTGCTGATGTCGGTACTCTCTGACGCCTCTTTTGAAGCTTGATGCGTGAGGATAAGGTAGTTGCGATCGCTCACCTCAACCTGCCAGTCCGGTTCGATCACGTTAGTCCCAGTCGCTTCAATAATCAGCGCAGGGCCAGTAATCGTATCGCCAGGCTGCAAATCTTCCCGCTGATAAATCGGCGTCTCATGCCAGTCCTCCGCCGTGTAAATTTTCACCTGGGCCACCGGCTGGGGGGCATCTGCCGACTGGCGCTCACGCTGCGGCTCATCGGCCTGCTGGGTTTGAGCCACCAACTCAATCGAAATAGCCTCCACCACCAAGGTTTTACCTTCCGCCACAAAGCCATAGCGCTGCTGATGCTGGGCTTCAAACTGCTGTTGCATCCGCTCCGCTGTGTCAAACTCGACCAGCAGCGTCGAATCGGTGCCGTCATATTTCAAGTGCGATCGCCGCCGGGTTTCCACATCAATTGGCTGCACGGACTGCTGTGCCAGTTCGTCCTTCGCATCGGCAATCAACTCATCAAAGCGCGGCGACAGATCTAAGTCAGCCGTCAGCGGGGCCTCCACTGAGGCTTCTCGCAACACGCGCAGTTCCGCGAGGCCAATGCCATAGGCCGACAGCACCCCCGCGTAGGGATGAATCAAAATCCGCTTCATGCCCAGCGCCGCCGCAATCAAACAGGCATGCTGCCCGCCCGCGCCGCCAAAGCAGCAGAGCGCGTATTTAGAAACGTCATAGCCTTTTTGCAGGGAGATTTGTTTAATCGCGCTGGCCATCTTTTCCACCGCGATACTCAAAAACCCATCGGCCACTGCCGCGACACTCCGACCATCGCCAATCTCCGCCGCCAGCTGCTCAAACTTCTCCGTCACAATCTGTTGATTCAACGGCGCATCCGCGTTGTAACCAAACACCTTGGGGAAGAAATCGGGCTGCAGTTTACCTACCTGCACATTGCAGTCGGTGACGGTGAGCGGCCCGCCCCGGCCATAGCTCGCCGGACCCGGATTCGCCCCCGCCGAAGCGGGGCCGACGCGATAGCGACTGCCGTCGTACTGCACAATGGAGCCGCCGCCCGCTGCCACCGTATTGATGGCCATCATCGGCGTGCGCAGCCGGACGCCTGCCACTTCTGACTCAAACGTGCGCTCATATTCACCGGCATAGTGCGCCACATCGGTAGACGTGCCGCCCATATCAAAACTAATAATCTTCTCAAATCCGGCCAGCTCGCTGGTCTTAACTGCACCGACAATGCCCCCAGCTGGCCCCGAGAGAATGCTGTCTTTGCCCTGGAAAAACTGAGCGTCGCTCAAGCCGCCATTCGACTGCATAAACATCAGTGGCGGCGCATGATCAGTACCGGAAATCTGACTGGTTACCCGATCCACATAGCGCCGCAGAATCGGCGACAGGTAAGCATCGACGACCGTCGTGTCGCCCCGGCTGACCAGTTTCATCAGCGGGCTCACCTGATGGGAAAGCGAAACCTGCGTGAAGCCGATCTGCCGAGCCAGTTCACCCAGGGCCTGCTCGTGCTGGGGGTAGCGATAGCCGTGCATCAGGGCGATCGCACAGCTCCGAATGCCGGTATCGTAAGCTGCTTGCAGTTGGCGTTGGGCTTTGTCCGATCGCAGCGACGTCAATATCTCCCCGTGGGCGCTGATTCTCTCCTCAACTTCGACCACCTGCTCGTACAGCATCTGCGGTAGCACAATCTCGCGAGCAAAAATATTAGGCCGATTTTGATAGCCGATTCTGAGCGCATCGCCAAAGCCTTGGGTGGGACAAAAACGGTACGCTAGCCCAGAAGCAAATGCAGCGCATTGGTCGCTACCGTCGTGCCCATCTTGATTCCGGCAATCTGTTCAGCCGGAATGGGGTCATCTGGACCCAGCTTTAAACAGTCGCGAATCCCCTGAACGGGCGCATCTTTATACTGCTCAGGATTCTCAGACAGCAGCTTATGCACGATGATTTCGCCGTCGGGTCGTTTGGCGACGACGTCGGTAAATGTGCCGCCGCGGTCGATCCAAAACTGCCACTTGCCATCAGACTTACTGGTGTTGGTACGGGCCTCGGTTTGATGCATGGATGCTTTACTCGAATCAATCAATGAAAACTTTTCTAGAACTCTGGAAACTAAGCTTCTTGCCATATCGCAGCGCTGGTAGCTCGATCCCCCGCTGTCGCCGCCCCCTTATCAAAGGGGCTATTCAATACCTGGATTGGAGTGCCCCCTTTTTTAAAGGGGGGTTGGGGGGATCGAACTTCTGTCAATAGCCAGCAATGTTGGGTTTCGTCCCTCAACGCCAACCTACGGCGGTGTGTTCTTTCTCAAAGATCACTTTAAAGTGGCTGGTAAACCTAAATCACGCCAAAGACCTTCAATAGTTGGTTGGCGCCCAGACCGGCAGCGACCAAAACAACAATGAACCCCAAGATATTAGTGAACGTCTTGTTTTTGTATTCTCCCAATAGATCAGAACGATTCATCACAAACAAGAGAAAGACCGCCACGAGGGGTAACAACAGCCCATTGGCCGCCTGAGCAAACACAATGGCTTGCAGCGGCCGGGTCCCGCTAGCGGCCAGCACCGTCCCGACCACCAGGGTGATAATCCAAATGACGCGAAACTTGATGGTTTTCAGGTTTTGCTCCCACCCTAAGGCCCCGCAGATCGTGTAAGCCGTAGCCAGCGGTGCCGTAATGGTGCTAGTGATGCCCGCTGCGAACAGACCTGTGGCAAAGAAAATCCGCGCTGCTGGGCCGAGTAAAGGTTCGAGCTGTTCGGCCATCGCTCCAGCGCTGTCGATTTCCGTCCCGGCAGCAAAAAAAGCGGCGGCAGATGTACATAAAATTGCCATGGTAATGAGTCCACCCAAGGCGATCGAGACAATGGTGTCAAAGCGCGATTCGCTAATCGCCTCAGGCACCGATGACTCATCCGGCCATTTTTCCTGCACTGAGTTGGAATGTAGAAAGAGGTTGTAAGGCACCACCGTAGTTCCAATCAGGGCGATCTCGCTGACCAACGAACCTTCTGGAATCCGGGGGACAAACAGTCCCGAGACCACGGCCCCGAGATCAGGACGGGCGACGATCGCGGACAGCAAGAAGACCACACTCATGATGAGAACCAAGCCCACCAAAACCTTTTCAATGAGCTTGTAAATACCCAAATAGAGCAGCCCAAAGGCAATGATGCCGATCAGCACTGCCCAGATTTGGGTGCTG
>CALCPB010000897.1 GCA_937897665.1 uncultured Halomicronema sp.
CGAGTCGCAAATGAGCCAGCTCGAAGAACAGCTCGATACGCGATCGCTATAAAAGTTGAGCCAGAAAACTCAGACGGTGTGCCAGCCAGGTCTGAATCTACATTTGTGAGTGGCGATTGTCCCTAAGTTGTCTGGAGATCGACCAGTTGGCTAACGACGATATCTCGGGACGCAAAGTGATACTCGCCATAGTCTGCGATGTCATCCATGCCGATAGAGGTCAAAACTACTTCGGCAAACAGCCACAGACAGGATTGAAGTAGGAGTCGTTGCCAGCGAATGCTCATGGTTGTGACCTCCATGACAGCCAAATAATTGAATGGTCTAGCTGTGCTCGACGGGGTACTGTAAACCACCGGGAGATCGCTGGACATTACGGAACTTCCACAAGAATTGTTCAAAACTTGTATTTTCGACTGACTCACTGACCGGTGTTGTTGCCGAGGTTAGCCAGGCTTGAAAGTGAGTCTGAGCAGCAACTTCGTTGTTTAGTTGCCTTCGCGCGATCGCAGCTGCCAAAAACCACGCCTAATCCCCAACCCGCCACGGGAAAAATCGCCCAAGTCAGCGTCCCTGCTGTGGCGACATTGATGCCGATGAGCAAGGCGCTGCCTAGCGCGTAGTTGAGCCACTCGGTTTGGCGAGCGCGGCGGCGTTTGGCCAGCGCAGCCTGAGTCTGGGCGTTCTGGGTTTGCTGGTGTTGCCAGTCGGTGACTGCCGTTTCCAGTTGTTGTGGCGAAACGTTTAGCTCGACCGCCATTTCCTGCAGCTGTTCTGCGGAATAAGCGTCTTCGGCCCGAAGTTCTAGCGCTTTGCTGAGAATGGCCTGCACCGCCTCAGCCGAAAAAGTGGGGCGAGCCTGAGATGAAGATGAGGTTAGGGGTGCCATCGAAATCACCTATTCAACTTGTTGCATACATGATAGATCTCCTGCAATAAATATGCAACTTAGTGCATACGGCGCTGCGATCGCTCTGAGCATTCCTCAGATAGGTTTAATGAGACTTTAAAAAAGGTCTTTATATAATGGTTTGGGAATGTCCTCGCCCACTCAAAGGAAAGCGATATGGCCAAAAATTTGCTAGAGCAGCTCCGCGAGATGACGGTCGTCGTGGCTGACACCGGAGACTTGCAGGCGATCGAAAAATTCACGCCCCGAGATGCGACGACGAATCCTTCATTGATTACCGCTGCGGCCCAAATGCCTCAGTATCACGGCATTGTTGATGAGACGCTGCTCAAAGCCCGGCAGGAGGCTGGAGACGCTGCTTCGGATCAAGAAGTGGCTAACGTTGCCTTCAACCGCTTGGCGGTAGCGTTTGGCCTCAAAATTTTAGAAATCGTTCCAGGGCGTGTTTCCACTGAGGTCGATGCGCGATTGTCTTATGACACGGAGGCAACGCTCGCCACCGCCCGCGACCTGATTGCTCAGTACGAGGCGGCAGGCATGACGCGCGATCGCGTCCTGATCAAAATTGCTTCTACTTGGGAAGGCATTAAAGCGGCTGAAGTGCTCGAAAAAGAAGGCATTCGCTGTACCCTGACGCTGCTGTTTGGCATTCATCAGGCGATCGCCTGTGCCGAAGCCGGAGCGACGCTGATTTCTCCCTTTGTGGGTCGGATTCTTGATTGGTACAAAAAAGAAACCGGCAAAGAATACGAACCGACGGAAGATCCCGGCGTGCAGTCGGTGACCACCATCTACAACTACTACAAAAAGTTTGGCTACTCGACAGAGGTGATGGGCGCGAGTTTCCGCAACATTGGCGAAATTTGTGAATTGGCTGGCTGCGATCTGCTGACGATTTCTCCTAAGCTGCTGGCTCAGCTGCGGGAACAAGAGGCCACCCTAGAGCGCAAGCTTGATCCGGCCAAAGCTGCCGATCTGGAAATTGAAAAAATTTCAATGAATAAGGCGACCTTCGACGAGATGCATCAGGCCGATCGCATGGCTTCTGACAAGCTTGATGAAGGGATTAAGGGCTTCAGCAAAGCGCTGGAATCGTTAGAAAAACTGCTGGCCGATCGCCTGACGCAACTCACCAAAGGCGAGGAATTGGCGAACCACGCTACGCAGGATCTCTTTTCTGCCTATGATCTCGACGGCGATGGGCTGATCACGCGTGAAGAATGGATGGGCACCGATGCCGTCTTTGACGCGCTGGATCTGGATCATGACGGTAAGGTCACGATGGCCGAACTCAGCTGTGGTATCGGCGGTGCCTGTCAGCTGGTGTAGCTCTTTTTTCGTGTGGCACTTCTCAGCCGACTGTCTCCAAGGGTAAAGGCAACTCTTGGAGACAGTCGGCTTCTATTTTTCTATTCGCGGTTTGCCCTATGGATATAGCGGGCACTCAATGACTGCGGCGATAAGTCAACAGCGTGCTAGTTGCATGTCAGGGATAACCGAATTTCACGTGCCTCAGTGAGTGATCGCTTCAGAGTTAGGTTGTGAAGTCTTGATGCGCTTGTACTAAGTGGATCGCCAGAAAAGAATTTACCGCTGTTGGCGGTGCGGCTCATGCCCGTAAGTTATGTGGGCGCAACCACGCTATTGACTATTGGCATTCTGGAAACTGCGGCGCTCTCGACGGCAGTTGCGATTGATGTGGTTGCGTTTGAGCGTCTAGGGACTGTTGCTGCCGCTGCGCTGTTGACAGCGACGCTGGTTGCCGTGGGGGGACTGATATTTAGCCTGGTTGCTCCAGAGGCTCTGCGATCGCGACGAAAAAGTTGATTGGCCCGCCATTTGAGCCAAGTCAATTTGTGTAGGATACAGACAAGATTTGCACTTGCCAGCCCATACGTATTCCAAAACCATGACGGTTCAACCCCAAACCTCTCAGGTTGCCGACTCTGAAGCGATTGTCGCCAACGCCACGCGCGCTTTTTTAACACCCAATGCCGCTCGACCGGACGGGCCAACGATAACCGCTGCCCTACTCAATTTAGAAAGGTGTGCTAAACAAGAGCACCTGAGCCTTCCCGCTGCATCCCTATTGGGCACCTGGCGACTCTGTTTCAGTGCAGGCAAAAAAGCCAAGTTGCGGTCAGGACAGCCGATGGGCAGTGGATTTTATGTGCCGAAGTTGGCGATCGCGCAAATCGCTTTTGCTGCGGATGACACGGATGAAAACCAGCTCAAAGTGGCGAACAAACTTAGCATTGGCCCGTTGACAATTCGCTTTACGGGACCAGCTCGCTATCTCGGCAAGAAAAACCTGCTGGCATTCGACTTTACCCATTTGCAAGTTTCCTGCTTTGGCCTGACCGTCTACCAGGGCAAGGTGCAGAATAAAAAGCGGGCCGACCAACCGTTTGAGGCGACTGCGATCGCTCAGCTGCCCTTCTTTGCCTTTTTTTCCGCGACAGACGATTACATCGCGGCTCGGGGACGCGGGGGCGGCCTCGCAATTTGGGTTAAGGCGTAGCGCTCGACGGGTTCGGCGGCTGTAAGAACGGGCGCAGAGCGACTCCCAATAGCCCTTACAATAAACCCGTCCTCGTCAACAGCGCGATCGCCCCATGAGTGCAGACACGATCTTTGGCAAAATCATTCGCCGCGAAATTCCTGCAGACATTGTCTATGAAGACGAACTTTGTCTAGCGTTTCGAGATATTACCCCCCAAGCCCCGACCCATGTGTTGGTTATTCCCAAAAAGCCGATCCCCAAGCTGGCAGATGCGTCTGCAGAAGACAAAGAGCTGTTGGGGCACATGCTGCTAATGGTGAAATCTCTGGCTGAACAGCTCGGCATTGCTGAGGATGGCTATCGGGTGGTCATCAACGCGGGCACTGATGGTGGCCAAACAGTGTTCCATCTGCACATGCATTTACTGGGTGGGCGATCGCTACAATGGCCGCCAGGTTAATGAACGAGCGCTCTCAGCAAGTCCTGTCCGTCGGTCTCTGCAAGATTAACGATCTGTTTGGTGATCGCCCCAGTAATCATGTCGTAAGCGATGAGTCCTTCCTGGGTGCTATTGAGTTGGTCTAATTGCTGTCCTTCATGATTCCAAACGGCGCTTCCGCCAGCGCTTTCAACGTTATCTGCGGGGCCAACGCAGTTCGCCATCAATACTGGAATCGCATATTCCCGCGCAATCGCCGCTAATCGTTGACTGGCGCGATTGACACCGTCCAAGGTCTTCGCGACGCTGGCCACATAGAGCTGTGCGCCATGCTCATGGGCGGCTGCAGCATGTTTCGGGATGGATAGTACGTAGCAAATTGCCAGGCCAACGGGGATCTCGTTGATAGTCAAAACTGGAAAATTAGGGCCGCTGACGAAGAAGGCTTCCTCATCCGGGTGCAAATATTTTT